>JAUVLN010000072.1 GCA_030600725.1 Thermoplasmatota archaeon
CCATATTTACTCAATTTAATCTCAAATGGAACAATGGTCCCGGCGATCGGACAGGAAAAATTTCATAGAAATTTTTCCGATGTCTGAGGGAAACCGTCAGGTTTCCCGAACCGATCATCTTCTGATGATTGGAGGGAGCCGGGACCATTTTCGATCTCATCAGTTTAAAATCTATAACATTATCAAGGCTCCCGGACGCGACTCATTCCACGGGAATTAGTCGCAAGTCTGAGTGAAAATGTACCCATTTTCGCGAACTGGTCACCGAACATTGTGAGGTGATCAGCGGGAGCCGATGTTTCCCGAACCGATCATCTTTTGATGATTGGAGGGAGCCGGGACATCCCTAATTGACTATTACCACCCACCATAACTTAAATATCACAACGTTTTTTGGTACTCATGGCCTCCACAGAGGAGATCCGGAAACATATATCCGTCCCATTGGATGAGGAAGACGATCTACGCGAGATGGCATATTCCCTCTCCAGGGAGCTCATCAGGGAGTGCCGATCGGCCATATCGAAAATGGTAAGGTCCGGAAAGGGAGGAGACCTGAAAGACGCGTTTGAGGTGGGTGAGAAGCTAAACTCCATTCTGGATCGGCATTACCTGTTCAGATACAATTTTATCGAGGATGCATTCACGGAGCTGGCCGAGGCGGTGATATTATCCAAAACCCTCGATGGTGAGGAGCTTCCACTGCCTGCAGAGGTCAACCTCTCCCCGAGGGCATATATACTCGGGGTCTGCGATGCCGTGGGAGAGCTGAGAAGGGTTGCCCTTAATAATCTGATAGCAGGTGACGTCGATAGGGCGAGATCCGTCTACGATCAGATGAAGGAGCTATCCTCCCTCATTGAAGGTTTCGTATATCCGTCCGGCATGATACAATTGAAGAAGAAACAGGATATGGTCAGGGGTATCATCGACAGAACGGGTGGTGAGCTTTCAACAGCGTTATATTCCCACCACACCAATACTTCATCGGGGGACCTGCAGGATGAGTGACGAAGTGAATGGTGATCCCAACCTGGAAAACACCAGGATCGAGGATCTGACACAGTATTTCTCGGGAAAGGGAAATCCCCACCCGATCCGGGAGGAGATGGAGAAACTCAGAAAGCTACTCCTCTCCTCGGGATTCGACGAGATCCAGATATCACATTTCCTACCTTTCGAGGAGGCGAAAAGGCTCACGGGCGACCTGTATCCCGTCTTCAAGGATTCGATATTCCACCTCTCCTGGATCCGTATGGACCCCATCCCGCCAGACCCGGACATCGACAGGCGGATAGCCAGCCGGTTCCCGGACCTGGACAGGGCGGAACTCTGGAATCTACTGGATACACTGGATGATGATACCAGTGGTGAATCGATCCTGCACAAGATGATGAAAGAGCTGGGCCTGGACATGGACGGGGCGATCGATCTTATGAACTTGATACCGGATTTCAAGGAGGGCAGTCCCGCCACCAGTGATATTACACTGAGATCCTTCATCCCCACATCCTGGCTAACCACGGTGGAGGCGACACATAACAAGGAGGTCCTGCCCATCAGGCTCTTCACCACTGCCGTGGCATACAGGAGGGAGCCGATACCCGATCCCAGGCACAACAGGGTCTATCACGTTCTATCAATGGCTGTGATCGACAAGGATCTCACCATGGAGAAATGCAGGAGGATAGCGGGCAGGTTCTTTGACTCCATAGAGCTTGACGATGTGACCATGGTCGAGAAATCGTATCCATTCCCATATTTCGAAAAGGGAACAGAGCTTGAGATCTTTGGGGGGGACCTGGAGCTGGGGACATGTGGTTTCATATCCAGGGAGATCCTCGATAAGAGAGGTCTTGACACGGACGTTTTCATCCTTGATCTTGGGATCGAGAGGATACTGATGCATAAACACGGCTATCCCGATATCAGGACCCTGTTCTTCCCGCAGTTCTACAAGGCATGGGACCTGTCCGATCAGGAGATCTCCGATTCCATCAAATACAAGAGGTACCCCCAGACGGATATGGGGCGGTCCATCAGCAAGGCGATAAATGATTCATATCGAAAAGCGTATGATGATGATCAGGCTGAGACCGAACGCCTGACCGCATGGAAGGGCGTACTGGCCAAAATAGATGGGGCCCTTACGCTGGCAGAAGGAGATGTGGAAGGTGAGATCATCGGCCATGCGGAGATCAACCTCAAAGAAACAAAAACGGGCCTTGGCCTTATGGGGCCTGCTGCAATGAATGACATATACGTGCTCAACGGCGACATCTTCGGACTTCCCTCCATCGAGGAAAAACGGATGCTGGAGGCCGGTGCTGTCAAGACAGGTATCAACTACGTGAGCGCTTTTTCGAACCTCGCGGCCTGGAAGATCGAGAAATCCCTGGAAAGAGGGCACACCGGCAAGTCCGTGGAGATCGTCAGGGGACTGGAGGAGATCAACCTCAAGGTCGATTCGAAGGCGTTATATTATACACTCAGCCATGGGAAGAAGGTCGATGTGAAAGGGCCAGTATACCTTCGTTTCTACTTTAAGGTCAAGGGCGCATGATAGTTTCGCTCATCCCCCTTATTCGCTATTATGTACGACAAACTACAAGTTAGTTGCCCGGTAGGTTCGCCAATGTCAGTCAGCACGGTAAGGGAGTGGAGGTACAGGAGGACCGACGATAAACTTGCGCATCATCTATCCGATGAACTCGATCTCACCTATCTTCTTGCAAGGATACTGGTAGCAAGGGAAATGGAAACACCCGAGGAAGCCTATCGTTTCCTGAATCCGAATCTGAGGTCGCTGCACGATCCGTTCCTCCTGCCGGATATGGAAAGGGGGGTCGAAAGGATCCTGCAGGGATTGATATCCGGGAAGGGGATAATGGTACACGGGGATTACGATGCTGACGGCATCACATCAACTGCGGTAATGGTTAAGGCACTATCCTCCTCTCCATACAAACCGAAGATAATACCCTATCTGCCATCGAGATTCGGAGAGGGTTACGGCCTCTCCAGAGTGGCGATCGACAGAGCACACGAGGAGGGGGTCGACCTCATCATCACGGTGGATTGCGGAATAACCGCGGCACCGGAGGTCGAATATGCCAGGGAGAAAGGGATAGATGTTGTTATCACTGACCATCACGAGCCGGAGGCGGAGATGCCAATTGCTGCTGCTGTCATCGATCCCAAACGAAAGGATAGCGATTATCCTTTCGAAGGTCTTGCGGGCGTCGGCGTTGCATTCAAGGTGGTTACGGCCCTCCAGATGAGAGGCATCATCGATCTTGATGTCAGGGATCTTCTGGATCTGGTGGCGATCGGGACGATAGCGGATATCGTCCCCCTGCAGGATGAGAACAGATCTCTTGTCAGCGAGGGGCTAAAGAGAATGGAGAACACCAATATCCTGGGATTGAGGGCTCTCATGAGGGAGACGAAAATGGACATCTCAAGGGGGGTGCGCTCGGGAGATATCTCCTTCAGGATCTCTCCCCGGATCAACTCTGCTGGAAGAATGGACCACCCGGACCTTGCCCTGGAGCTGTTATTGACCGATGACAGGGTCGATGCGGACGCCTTCGCCCGGGGGTTGAACACAATGAACTACAGGAGGCAGGCGGTTGGCAACAGGGTTTCCCAGGAGATACACCAAATGCTGATGGATGAGGAGAGGATGAAAGACCCCATCCTCATCGCCCATGGCGAGGGATGGGAGCTGGGTGTTCTGGGCATATCCGCAAATAAACTCCTGGATGAGACGGGGAGACCGACGATCGTACTTACCCTGATGGATGGGATCGCTAAGGGCTCTGCCAGATCCCCTGAAGGTTTCGATATCCTCGAAGCACTCGATTCATGCTCTTCGCTGCTGATCGAATATGGAGGACATGAAAAGGCCGCAGGGTTGACCTTAAGGGAGGAGAACCTCAATGAACTCAGGGACCGGCTCATCCATTTCGTGCTGGATCGATATCCTACGATGGAATTCAGATCCTATCTGGATATCGATCTGGATCTGACATTGGCCGAGTTGAGGATAGAGGACCTGGATGAGCTGGAGAGGCTCTCACCTTTCGGCAGGGACAACCCGTCACCCTGCATCAGCCTGTCCGAGATAAGGATAGAAGAGATGAGATCGGTGGGGGATGGGAAACACCTGAAATTGAGACTTGGGGATGATACGGATTCCGTGGGATGCATCTGGTTCGGTGCCGGAGGGAGGATCTCAGATCTTGATGTCGGGATGATCGTGGATGTTGCCGGCAGTCCCGAGGTACACAGATGGGGAGGGCGTGAGGAACCCCAATTGAAGATATCCGACCTCCGGCCAACATATCGATAAGGGATAAAACCTTTTAACGGTGATATGTTTGGGCAGAACGAAGGATATGTCCGGTGAAAGAAAGAGATCGATCGACTTCATCAGAAGGCTCGAGGCTTCCTACGGAATGCCAAACAGGCAGAATAGGAAGGATCCCCTCGATGAATTGATACTTACCATACTGTCGCAAAATACCAGTGACACAAACAGCCACAGGGCATACCACTCCCTGAAGGATAGGTTTCCCCATTGGGAGGAGGCATGGCGTGCTGGACCCGGATCGATCGAGGAGGCCATACGTTCCGGAGGCCTGGCAAGGACCAAGAGCAGGAACATCCATAGGATCCTTGGCGAACTTAAGCGGTCGAAGAGGGGCCTTGACCTGGGTTATCTCTCGGACCTGAACGATGAGGAGGCCATGAGGGAGCTGACCTCGATGAAGGGTGTCGGCTCAAAGACTGCCGCATGTGTCCTTATATTCTCACTGGATAAGATGGTCTTCCCGGTAGACACCCACATACATCGCATAGCCAAACGGTGGGGATTGGTCCCGCAGAAAACCTCCAGAGAGGGGACTCAGGTCATCCTTAACAAGCTTCTACCCGGAGAGATGAGATATCATGGACACCTTCTTATAATAGAACATGGTAGAAGGACTTGTAAGGCGAGAAAACCCATGTGCGGAAGCTGTCCCCTGAAGGATGATTGCCCCAGGCTGGGACTTTAGATCCGCTTGGTGATATCCATGAAGTATCTGAAAGTTCTCGGAATGGACCTGGACGGGACCCTGGTAAAGATGAAACTGGATTTCAAGACTATCAGAAAGGAGATGGGGATATCCGAAGGAGATACGTTGTCATATATCCGCTCCCTTCCAGAAAAAGAGACCAAGAGGCTTGAGGACCTTCTCTCCCTGAAGGAGATGGAAGCTGCTGAACTCGCCGAGATATCGCCGGGCGCCGTTCCTCTTATCAAATATTGCAGGGAGAACGATATCAAGGTCGTTATTATCACACGGAACTCGGAGGAGGCCGCGAGGAGAACACTGGAGAATCTCGGGATAGAGGCGGATATGGTCGTGTCCAGGGAACATGCTGATCCAAAGCCGTCACCCGAGGGGATCGATCTGGTCCTGGGCCACTTCGCCATAAAACCACATGAGATGGTATACATAGGTGACTTCCTCTACGATATACAGGCCGGGAACAGCGCGGGTGTGAAGACCATCCTCATTGCATCTGATGAGATCAAGGAACAGTGGGGCCCGATGGCGAATTACGTTGCCTCGGATCTGGGCGAGGTACTTGATATCATGATAAGCGGAAGAAGATGAATTGGGAGCCAACTTATGATCACGGGACCTGTACTGCATCTGATCCTCGTCGATTCGGAACTTGAGATCGTCCCGAAGAGATACTGGTCTCACCCCGCTGTCGTGACGAATTCCAGAAAAAGAGGGAGGAAATCTTCCAGGGTCCTGCTGGATTCGTCGCTTCATCACTCACTGTTCAAGGACCCCCAGGAGAAAAAGAGAAGGGGACGTCCGGATATCGTCCATCAATTCCTCCTTCTTGGTTTGGATTCGATGATAAACAATGAAAGGCTGTTGAAACTCTATGTCCATACTAGGAACGATGAGCTTATTAAGATCGACCCCTCCACCAGATTTCCCAAGAACTACAACCGCTACAGCGGTCTATTCGAGGAGCTGTTCAGGGCAGGGGCCGTTCCCTCGAAGGGAAACCCCCTTATTACCCTCAAGGGCGGTATGGATCTTCCATCCATTTTAGGTCAGATAAAAAATACCAGCGTGAATGAAGGCAGGAAGCCTATTGTGATCGGACTTAATCAGGGGGGAAACAGGGTGGACCTGCTAGAACATCTTCCCAAGATACACGGCGGAGATGGGAATGTGGATGTTATCTTCCTCATCGGCGGTTTTGCCCATGGTAATTTCAGGTCCGATCTGGATTCCCTATCGAATGAGGTCGTGAGCATATCGGATGACCTGTTGAAGGTATGGGCGGTGCAGATGGACCTGATGGTATGTTTCCATCACTCCGTCAACTTATAGGAACCCGTGTTTCTGGAGTAACATTAGGTCCTCTGTGGAGATCTTATCGCCTTTCTTGAACCTCTCGTAGATCCTCTCCGCCTCCATCTTGCCGGTCTGAGCGGCAGAGGAGGCGTTGGGTGCGAGTTGGCCTGCGGCCTTGGGCTTCCTATCCTTCGCCCTCCTGTTCTGTCTGAGGGCGAACAGGATCTTATCGTAATCATGGACCAGATGGATCAGCTCGATATGTTGATTATGTTCCTCGTCGGCTTTCACCTTCGAGGCAACGAACATCTCCTGGCAGCTGTCCGCCTCCTTGCGTATCTTATCTGACTGTGAGAAACAGTCGATCATCTGGTCGTGCTCTTTCTGGGCGAGGTCCGCGTACTCGTTCACTTTGTGATGTGAATCATCCATCTCCCTCTTGGCATCACGTACCTTGGATAGAAGCTCCCTGAAGTCCTCATTCCCCTCCATCTCCTTTTCCTTCTCCTCGATCTGCTTCTTGATCTGGGACATCTTCTCTATCAGCCCTCTCTCCTTTCCCGCATCAAGGGGAGTTGTCATCTGCTTGAACTCCATTCCATGAAGCTCCTTTTTCATTCTATGGAGGGACTGCTCATCAGATGCGGAAATACGGTTCTTCTTAAGTTTATCCAGCTCGAATTTCAGATCATTGTACGCATGGGTAAGTGTATCCCTGTGGGATTTCTCCTCCCTCACCTTCCCGTTTAGAGTATCCCTCTTATCCTTGAATCTATTCGCTTCCTGCAGGAGCTTTTTTACCTTTGCATTGAGCACATCCCGCTGGTCAGCATGTCGTTTGGTTTCCTGGTTGAGTTTATCCCTCTTTTTCCTGTGGTTCTCCGCCTCAACATTGAGTTGGTTCCTCTTTTCTTCAAGTTCTTCGAGATACTCCGTCATTTTCCATCCCACGTTCATGTTTTTCGGACCAGGGAAGTTCGGGGAGGTCACTCTTCCTCAAACTGGTCCGGTCTGTCCGAGCGTTCCGGCAATACAAAGGCTCCTTTTTAAGTGTTTCGTGTCGATCAACAGACCAATTTCCATTCCTTTACCTCTGAAAAGCGCCTGGTTCGAGGTAACAATTGATATACCCAGGATCACATTACCATGAAAAAGGAGGGACCCATTACGGACCAGATCGAGATAATTCTTATCATAGCCCTGATATTCCTCTCGATCTCCCTTTTTCTATGGGCTCTTATCAGCTCGCTGATAATTATCCAGGAATATGAATTGGGCATGTACATGCGTTTGGGTAGATATGTAAGGACCCTCAAACCCGGAGTGCATATCGTATTACCCTACATATCACGGGTCTACCGCGTTGATACAAGGATGCAGACGCTGGAGGTCAACAGGATGGAAGTGATGACAAAAGATCTCTCACCCACGATCCTGGAGGCGATCATACAGTTCCGCCTCAAAGAGCCCGAGAAGAGCCTCCTGACCGTTGAAAAATACAAGAGCACATTGAACCATATCGCCCAATCACATATACGAAACATAACGGTCAACAGAACCCTTGATGAACTGATCCGGGGTCAGATCGGGATCAACAGGGAGTTAAAAACACTGATGATCAAAGAGGGAACTGAACTGGGGATGGAGATCATCAGGGCCGAATTCAAGGAGATAGATCCCGTGGGTCCGGTCAAGGCCGCCATCGAGGATCGTATAGCCGCTGAGAAGGAAAGACAGGCCATGATCCTGAGGGCGGATGGAAGGAGACAGGCCTTGATCATGGAATCTTCGGCCAGAGATCAATGATCTCGGGTATTTCGCCATTCTACCTGGGACGGGACATTTGAATAACAAGATAATAATACCTGATATCTGTTCTTAATGTGTTATAATGCCCCGAAAGATATCCCTTACGGTTGATGAAAGGGTCATATTACACCTTCAGGAATTCATTCCATTTGAGGATGATTTCGAGGCTCCCGAGGGAGCAACGCAGGCCGGGATCGCCCTCGGTATTGGGATAGAGAGAAAGCACGTGCCCAGGGCGGTGAACAAACTAATAGTTGAGAGCCTTGTAAACGATAGATTGGCTCATGTGAAGGGGGCCAAACAGAGAAAGAAGGTATATTTCCTGACCTTTGATGGTAAGGGGCTTGCCCGCAGGATATGGGAGACCCTCGCAAAGAAGGAGGTCATCATCAAGGAGTTGAACGGCGTGGAAAAAACTACCACTTTCTCCGATCTATGTTTCACCTATCAGGTTGGTAGAACCCCTATGGAGCTCCTCATGGAACTGGAAGAGGGGAGATATTACT
>JAUVLN010000200.1 GCA_030600725.1 Thermoplasmatota archaeon
CCAGAACTCACTGTTCGGCCCTGGAGCAGGTTACCTTGAGCCCGTGAAGAAGGAGTGGGTCCTTGGAAAATCGGTGGGTGAGATCCCCTGGTTCGGCATCATCAAGCTCAAGCTGGAGGGAAAGAGCGACCCCCCCTCCAATTCCGTTCGAAACCTAATCATCTCCATAATATGCATCATCATGATACCGTTCATCATCGAGGGGGCGTACCACATATATACAAAGGTGAGAGGTTCCGAAGAGGAAGAGGCCCCCCAGGAGGAGGAGATAAGCCCCAGGAGGAATGCCCCCCGAAGGCCGCCCTATCGCAGGCGTCAGGATGTGTTGTAGAACACCTGAGCATCCCTCGGATGATATTCGCCTTCACCCTTGATGGTATAGGAGATGACCAGCGTTTCCCCCGCATCTATCCTGGGGATGTTCCAGGAGAGCAGTGTGATGCCCTCGGGGGTTTGTTCCATGTCGGGCTCGATGCTGTAGGGCCCACCCGTGAAGTTCTCGGGTATGAGGTCCTTGAGCTGAAGGCTCGAGACAGGCGCATTGCCCCTGTTGCGGTACAGAAGCTCGATGTGGTACTGTCCGGGGGTCGCCCCCTGCTCTATTGATTTCCCGATGGAGAACCGCCTCAGGATCTGCGTCACGTCCACGACCGGGGCGCCTGCCATGTCCTCTCCGTTGAGGACAGGTCCGGGCAGATAAGGCCTTGCATCCACCTCGGCGGGTGCCGTTATCTTGGTGTTTGGCTCGGGCCTGAAGACCCTGGCCTTGTAGGTGATCGCTATCTTCTCCCCCTTCCTCAGCGGTCCGCCGTGGGCCGAGAGGTCGTCGATCCTGATGTACATCTGCTTGTCCACGTTGGGCCCCTCGTCGGCAGGTTCCACGGTTACCCCGATATTGTCCGTGAGCCTCATCCCTTCCCTCTCGATCACTATGGATGATGGGCCGGGCGCTATCATGTGTCTGGGTACGAGGTCCCTGACGATGATCTGCTCCAGATCGGCAACTCCGGTGTTCTCGATGAACATCGTAGAGGTGATATCGGTCTCCCTCTTCGCCTCAACCTGCCTGCGGTCGAAGTTCTTCCTGAAGGAGATCGCTCCGGGCAGGAAATCGCCTCCCTTTCTGGTCAGGGCGTACTCCGTCTTCTTCATGATGCCGGGCACGATGTTGAGAACCATGTTCTTGACGAAGGTGGGGCGGTCCCGATGGGTGACCAGCCAGGTCTCGGATTCCCACCTGCCCTGGGGATCCACATAGGTCCCCGTCCTGTCGAGGTTCAGGTACACCTGATCGGTCTGCGGGTCCTGCACCTCGACCCTGAGTATCTCCACCTCGAACTGGGATGTATTCTCGCAGACGAACCTGCAGGCCCACTCGCCGGGCTCATCGGTCTCGTCCGCCTCTATGAAGTACATGTTCCTGCACATCGCCTCGAAGGAGGTTACAACAACCGTCGAACTGAGATCATCCGCAACAGCCTTTATGATGATGTCCCCCGTCGGGACCGGTTCCGGTTCGTCAAGCGTCATGTCCCCCTCGTATCTGAGGACCTTCACCTGGCCCGGATCCAGCTTCTTGAAGCGCCATACGAGCCTTCCCTCCTCGATGGAGACGTCCTCCGCCTCCTCACCGGGGAAGATGATGTTTTTAAGGTCCAATGGGACCTCCTTGGATATGACAATGTCATTGTACGAGATCGTGTCGAGGTTCTTCACGCCCAGCTGAAGGCTCACAGCTGTCATCTGCCCCTTCTTTATTATGAACGACTGCGGGTGGTCCGGATGTGTGGATACGACCTCCTCCAGCGCTATCGACGGCTCCATGAGGTTGAGCCTGTATTCCCTGGATTTCCTCTCACCTGGCTCCAGCTCCTTTGCGCCGAGGCTGTCGAAATCCAGCACCGCGTCCATGCCCTCCACCATCAGGCCCACGTCGATATCCCAGATCCTGTCCTTTTCAGAGAGGTTCTCAACGGATACAAGTCCCCCCGCGAGATGCTCGAGTACGTTTCCGTCCTGGGCCATGAGGACCTTCTCCTTCTCCTGGAATGTTATCATGGCCTTGGAGTCCTTGGAGAACCTGATAGATTCCCTCTCCTTTTCCTCCTTCATGAGCATCTGCTTGGTGATCCAATCCTCGTAGCGCTCATACATGAGGGCTCCCGTCTTGGGGTCCATCTTTGCCCCCACCTTCCCGAAACCCGAATCAGCCCTTAGCGTAGTCTCCTTTGCATCGAGATGATAGTGATAGGGTGTCCGCCCGACCAGTTTTCTTTCAACGTCTATTATCTCTTCCTCTGCCATATGGACCCTCCTTGACGGCCTTTTAAAGATAATGTATGTTTTAGTATATATGGGCAATGATAAAACGATGCGGAGGATATGGCCACATCAAATGTATTAATATATGTTGTCGATTTGCCCCCATGCTCAAGAAGAACCTCTCCTCACTCTCCATAAGAAGGTTCGTGGAGGAGAGCCAGATACTGTTGGGGAGCCGTTTCCAGAAGGCGTATCAGCTTGACCACGGCTCCTTCGTCCTGAGGTTCAACGTTCACAGGTCCGATCTCGAACCGCATGCGTTGGAGGGGTCGCTCGCGGAGGCGCTGCTCTCCTACAAGCCCGAGGATAAGACCGGGTTCGGGGTAGGAGGGGAAGGAAAGTACACCAAGGCCGACCTGTTCTTCCACATAGGCGGCTATCTCTTCTTCACACCCCATGTGATGAGGGAGATGCCCAAGACCCCTTCACCTTATGCGATGATGCTTCGCAAGAGGTTGAGGAACCGGGTACTCAAGGAGATATCCCAGGTCGGCATGGACAGGGTCGTTGTGCTCACCTTCTCGGGCGGGGAAGAGGATGACATAAGCCTCTACCTTGAGCTGTTCGGTGACGGTAACCTGATAATGGTGAGGGGCGGGGTCATCGAGGCACCCTATACCTCGAGGTCCTGGGCAAGCCGGACCGTGAAGAGGGGGGAGGAGTTCTCACCGCCCCCATCCGGCATGGACCCCATGGAGCTATCCCTTGATGGGATGAAGGAGCTGGTGGTGGGGTGGAATGATGATGTTGTCAGGTTTCTGATACGGAGGGTAAATCTTCCACCCATATATGCGGAGGAGATATGCTTCAGGTCCTATCTGGACAAGGGGAAGAAGGTACAGGAGCTTTCCGATGGGGAGCTCGATTCGCTGTTTCTCTACATACGGGAGGTGCTGGGTGAGGTCAGGGACGGGAAGAGCACCCATATCCACTACGATCGGGACCGGCCGGTCCTGGTGGAACCCGTACTGATGGGGTCGTTCTTCGACGAGAGGGATAGAGGTGAGATCGAGAGGAGGCTCGGTGACGGCGACAGCCTGTCGTTCTCCTCCTTCGGGTCCTTTTCTCTTTCGGTGGAATCCTCCATGTTCGAGGCGGATCCTCCCCCGTCCCCGGGTGAGGTTCGCAGGGAGAAGGGGAGGAGCAGGATCGAAAGGATGTACGGGTCCCAGACCGAATCCCTTGAAAAGAGGGAGGAGGAGGTGGGGAGGTTCCATCGGCTGGCCGAAGCGCTCTACACGGATTACCCGAGGATAGATCTGATATTGACGAACTTCGATCCTCATACGTTCGAGGAGGCGGGCGAGGATGTCAAGGAGTTCCTGCCCGACAGGAACGGAAAGGGCGGGAGGATCAGGATAGAGATTCGGACGGAGAAGGGGATGGAGGAGGTCCTGCTTGATATCGGTCAGGATATCAACGGCAACGCCGAGCTGTTGTACGGGCTGTCCAAGAGGTCCAGAAAGAAGGCGGACGGCATCAGGAAGGCATTGGAGATCACCAGGAGCAAGGTGAGGAAGGCGGAGAAGGAGGATGAGAGGGAGGCGAGGAAGCCGCCGAAACTACGCAGGTTCTGGTTCGAGAACTTCAGGTGGGCCCACTCCTCCGAGGGCGTGCTGATGATCGGCGGAAGGGATGCGAAGATGAATGAGAGGATAGTCAAGAAGTATCTCCGCGACCTTGATGTGTATTCCCACGCCGATATCCAGGGGTCGCCCTCCGTCGTTTTGAGGATCGAGAAGGGAGATGAGGTGACAGATGTGAGCAGGGAGGAGGCTACCCACTTCTCCGTGTTATTCTCAAAGGCGTTCAACGCAAAGGTTGGGTCAGAGAGGGGTTACTGGGTGCTCCCCGATCAGGTGAGCAGGTCCGCCCAATCCGGTGAGTTCCTTCCCAAGGGGTCGTTCATGATCCGGGGGAAGAAGAACTACGTTGATAAACTGCCCCTTGTGGGTGGGCTGGGGATCATCTATATCCAGGGCGTTCCCAAGGCTATGTTCGGCCCCGAATCCGCGGTTGCATCGAACTGCAGCGGGTCGTACTACAGGATAAGGCCCGGAAGGACGAAGAAGACGGAGGTGGCCAAGGCGATCGCCCATGATCTTGGTGCCGAGCTGGATCAGGTAGTGTCCGTGCTCCCCGCCGGGGACATGGAGTTCGAGAAGGTGAAGAGGGAAGAGTGATGGTAAAGGTCGGAGTTCTTGTTGTGGGAAACGAGATCCTGGGCGGAAAGACCGTAGACACCAACACCCGGAAGAT
>JAUVLN010000128.1 GCA_030600725.1 Thermoplasmatota archaeon
CTCTTAAGTTTTTTGGCTCACCCCGGGATATGTCACTCTGAAATATCACCTGATGAGAAAAATATTTAATACCACTGCAAGGGATATGATTCCGGTGAGAAAATGCCCGAGGTCGTGGATGTACACAATAAAAAGCTTACCCTGGATGATAGATACAAGAAGAACATCGTGTCCCTGATCAACGACCAGTACTTCGCCCTGGCCTGGTTCGAGGGGCAGTACAAACCCCACAAGCACAACGTGGACGAGTTCCTCTATGTGATAGAAGGACACCTCTCCCTTGATGTGGAAGGGATCATATACGAGCTCGAACCGGGATGCGGGATCAATATCAAGGCCGGAGAGGTCCACTCCAACAGGTCGGATCACAAGACGCTGGTAGCTGTGTTCGAACCGCAGAGCACCCAGATAGAATATGTGTGAGCGGAACGGAAATATTCAATCCAAATATTTTTCCGTAAGGAGCCCGTTGCACGCTCGTTCTATCAAGGCAGTGATTATCATGGACCTACCCGATGTTCCAGCAAGGCTGACGGCGCTCAGAGAGCTTATGAGAAGGGAGGGCGTGCAGGCGTACCTCGTTCCCAGTACGGACCCACATCAGAGCGAATACCTTCCGGAGTGCTGGAAGAGGAGGATGTGGATCAGTGGATTCACCGGTTCCGCCGGCGACGTGGTGGTCACGCAGGAGAGTGGAGGCCTCTGGACGGACGGCAGGTACTTCCTTCAGGCAGAGGAGCAGCTTGAGGGGTCCGGGATAGACCTGTACAAGATGATGACGGCGGGTTTTCCCAAGCTTGAGGAGTGGGTGGCGGATACCCTGAAAGAGGGGGAGAAACTGGGTATCGACCCCAGGCTTCTGTCCGTGGATGGGGCCCACACCCTTGAGAAGAAGCTCAAGGAGAAGGGCGTTCTCATCAGGTACATACATGACAATCTGATCGACCGGCTGTGGGAGGATCAGCCTCACCCCTCGAAGGACCCTGTCAGGATCCTGGATGACACATTCACCGGCGAGAACATCGCCGATAAATTGAAGAGGATCAGGGAGAAGATGGCAGGACCGAGATGCTCCGCGCACATCCTTTCCGCATTGGATACCATCGCGTGGACCTTCAACCTAAGGGGCGCTGACATCGAATACAACCCGGTCTTCATCTCGTACGCGGTGATAGAGGAGGATAGGGCCCACCTCTTCATCGACCCGGTTAAGATAACCGACGAGGTGAGGAGGCACCTGGGGGACCACGTTGAGATCCACCCCTACGAGGGGATCAAGGACCATCTGGAGGGCCTTTCCGGAAGGGACATCAAGATATGGATAGATCCCAAAACGACCAATAAGTGGACAATGCTCCTTCTGAAGGGAAAGGCCGGATCCCACAGGGAGAGGAGCCCCGTGACCGATTTCAAGTCCCGAAAGAACGGAACCGAGCTTCAGGGGATGAGGGACTGCCAGGTGGTGGATGGCGTTGCAATGGTCAAATTCATAAAATGGTTGAAAGAGGCAGTACCCAAAGGCGGTGTGACCGAGATCTCCGCATCCGACAGACTGGAGGCGTTCAGGTCGGAGGGGGACAGGTTCGTCGGCCTGAGCTTCTCCACGATCTCCGGATACAGGGGCCACGGCGCGATCATACACTATACCGCATCGGCGGAAAGCGATGTGGAGCTCAAACCCGAGGGCATATACCTGGTGGACTCGGGGGGCCAGTATCTCAACGGCACGACGGATATCACCAGGACGCTGACCCTTGGAAACCCGACGGACGAGCAGAGGGAGATGTTCACGAGGGTCCTCAAGGGACACATCGATCTTGCCATGCTAAGGTTCCCCAAGGGGTTCTGCGGCAAACAGCTGGAGCTCTCCGCCAGGGCCTCCCTGTGGAAGGTCGGAAAGAACTACAATCACGGCACGGGGCACGGGGTCGGACATTACCTGAACGTCCACGAGGGGCCCATGATGATATCTCCCCGGGACCAGGGCGTCCCCCTTGAGATAGGAAACGTCCTGTCGAACGAGCCGGGTTACTACAAGCCGAACGAGTACGGGATCAGGACGGAGAACCTCATCGTCTGTTTGAAGGATACGGAGTTCTCCACGGATGACGTTGAATGGCTGAGGTTCGAGACCATTACCCTCTGTCCCATAGATCCGAAGCTGGTTGAGCCTTCGATGCTCACCGCAGAGGAGAGGGAATGGCTCAACGATTACCACAATGAGGTGTTCGATAAGCTGTCCCCGAACCTGGACGATGAACACAATGAGTGGTTGAGAGATCGAACCCGATCGATCTGATCTGGCCTCATGCCGGCGTACCTGCAGGAACCAGATGTAGCTTCTTGTAGCTATCCAGAAGCTCCTTGGACCCGGCACCGCAGCCGATGACCGTCTTGATGCCCCTCTCCACCTTGGAATCGAGGATGAAAACGTTTTCCCTGGGGAGGTGCATGATGTTCCCTGATGTTGGATTCGGTCCCGTGGGGATGAACACAGTCGTCACATTAGGGAACCTGTCATCGGTGATGAAAGCCGTGACCAGGGTGTCGTTGCCGTAAGGCCTCACGAGTGCGACCGAACTGAAGGTGGTCTGCTGGCTGTCGGCAAAATGTTCCACCAGATCCTTCACGGTGATATAACCTGGAAACCTCATAAGGAGCTCCTTCTCTATGACGTTGCGAAAGAAGGACCCTATCCTGGTCTCCACGATCATCCCGATAATGAAACATATGGCGATTATCAGGCCGAGGGCTGTGAGCTTTGCCAGCAGATCGCCCAAACCGATGCCGAGGGTTATCAGGTGGGCCAACGGCTCGAGATTGTTGCTTATCAGGTTGAAGAGCCAGATGAACACAAGGGCCATGATGACTCCGGGCAGTACTACGACGACGCCTCCTATGAAGGCCGTCTTGAGGAATTCTGAAAATCGTCCCATTATTGGTCCCCCTTTCCCCCGATAATCAACGACCCCTTTGATAATCGTTTTGATTTGAAAAGATTAAAGAACAAGTTCAAATCCGTTGTCCCTCGTTATTCTATTTTCAATATCATTTTGATCAGAACCAATAGAATATGGTGCGAGGGACCGGACCTTTCAAAAGGTTAATAAGCGATGATATTCAATTTTGAAAGGTGAGGCGAAAAACGGCAGTAAACATCAGTAAACCTTTTTCGCCGTATAGAAACATTATCTAGCACTTCTTTCCAAAGCGGATATAATCAGCATTAGGAAAGAAGTGCGAGGGACCGGATTTGCGCAGCAATAATCCCTCTGGGATTATGCGCGGTTACAAAAAGTGCGCCAAGGAAACACACTTTTTGTAACAACAAGTTCAAATCCGTTGTCCCTCGTTATTCTATTTCCAATATCATTATGATTGGAACCAATAGAATATGGTGCGAGGGACCGGATTTGAACCGGCGAACCACTAAGGATCAGATTTTGAGTCTGACGTCTTTGACCACTTGACTACCCTCGCAGGCCTTTCCTTTGGGTACAGATAATCCCCCTTCTTAAAAGTTGTTCCCATAATGGATTTATATCCCCCATTCCATCCTCATTTCATGGACGTAGATGGATATCGCGAATATATCGAGTCCAAAGGTGATGGCCACCACGTGGTTATTGAAGAACGGAACGGGACCGTGGAATCCGTTCACCGGGCCCACATCGCCGTGGTGAACCCCGACGGGGACCTCCTCTACTCAAGCGGGGACCCGGAGTTCCACACGTACTCCCGATCATGCATCAAACCCTTCCAGATGATCCCCGTCATGATAGAGGCCGCGGAGAGATACGGTTACACCGACGAGGAGATCGCGATGATAGCCGGGTCCCACTCCGGCGAACCGGAACATCTGGAACATGTCCGTTCGATAATGAGCAAATCCAATATCACCGAGGATATGCTGAGATGCGGCCCCCACCCGCCCTTTCACAAACCCTCGGCAAAAGCCCTTGACGGTGAGTTCAAACCAATACACAACAACTGCTCGGCAAAGCACGCTTCCGTTCTGGGCCTCTGCAGGCTGAAGGGTTGGCCCACGGATTCCTACCTTGAACCGACCCACCCCATCCAGAAGGAGATCCTCGAAGTGCTCGGTAACCTGACAGGAAACGGGGATATCGCACTGGGATCCGACGGCTGCGCCATCCCCAACTATGCCATGCCCATCAGGGAGATGGCCCACCTTTTCGCAATACTGGGAGACAGCAGGGGAAAACCCTATGCCGATCATATCCGGAGGATCGGGGACTCGATGCTGAAGAACCCATATCTGGTCTCCGGAACGGATAGGTTCGACAACCTCATGATGGGGTCCCTCCCCGGGATACTGATCACGAAAGGAGGCGCATCAGGGATCCAGACCGCATCCCTTGGAACCGATGAAGGCTGGTTGGGGGTCGCTCTGAAGATAGAGGACGGACTCTACACAGCCGTCCCACCTCTTCTGATCCACATCCTCGAGGAGATGGGATTTGAGACCACGGGTAAGATCAGGGACCTCTACCGGAGGACCCCCATCAAGAACACTATAAATGAGGTCGTAGGCTCATTCGTCCCCATGGGAAAAATGATGAGAACCTGATATTTCATGCGCAAACGACCGAATGGTATTAAAAGTCCAAACCACAATATACATACGGAGGCAGAGAGATGTTAATGGAGTTCACCTGGTACCCATATACCGAAAAGTTCGTAAAGAAAGCAGAGAAAAGGTGGGGGGTATACAAACTGGCTGGACAATCCAAAAAGGTCCTCTTCCTGGGCAGGGGGAATATTGAAAAGCGCCTCCCCAAACATCTCCCGGGAAGCAAGGGGGAAGCCGAGGGGGCCGAATTCTTCTGTGTCGAGTATTTTGAAACCTCCGATGAGGCGTTCGCCGAGTGGGAGGGGGCGATGAGGGATTTCAGGAAGAAGTTCGACAAGTACCCCAAATACAACAAACCACTCGATTAGATCCCAACTTTGACAGATCGAATATAATCTGAGCCCCTAAATGTTGGGAGAAGCCTCACTTTGACACTCATATGTATCCCAACTTTGATTGATCTAATCCTGATCTGAGCCTCTCAATGTTGGGAGAAGCCTCACTTTGACACTCATATATATTCATGTGTCAAAGTTAGGCTGTATTCATATGTCAAAGTTAGGCTGTATTCATGTGTCAAAGTTAGGCTGGATATCCGGTTATATTTAATGGGATGCCACCATTCGGTTCGGCGATATCATGGCTGTTATCGGCATCCGGAGGGAATCCAAGAATCGGTGGGAGAGGCGGACTCCCCTGACACCGCAGCACATCGGAAGGCTCAGGAACGACCACGGCATCGAATTCCTGGTCCAGCCGTCTGACCTTCGGGTCTTCCCCGATGATGACTACAGGGAAGTTGGGGCCGGGATAACAGAGGAACTCTCATCCTGCGACATCATCCTGGGGGTCAAGGAGGTACCCATCCACGAGATCCTCCCGGACAAGATCTACATGTTCTTCTCACATACCATCAAGGGACAGAAACAGAACATGGAGATGCTATCGAAACTGATGGAGAACAGGGCGACCCTGATAGATTACGAGAAGATCACCGACGAGCAGGGCAGGAGGCTGGTCTTCTTCGGATGGCACGCGGGTGTGGCGGGCATGATAGATGCCCTCTGGACACTCGGCCGCAGGCTCGAATGGGAGGGGATAAGGAACCCCTTCTCATCGATCATGCCTGCACATGAATATCACTCCCTGCACGAGGCAAGAGAGAACATCGCATCCGTGGGCCGCAACATCGCCACCTACGGCGTGCCCTACACTCTCAGGCCTCTGGTATTCGGGATCGCTGGCTACGGCAACGTGGCGAAGGGGACTCAGGAGATCCTCGACCTCCTCCCCACCGTCGAGGTGAGCCCGGAGGAGCTTCCCAACCTCAGCAGGAGGTCGGATACGGGCCACCACATCTACAAGGTGATCTTCAAGGAGAACAACATGGTGGAGAGGGAGGACACATCAAAGCCGTTCGACCTCCAGGACTATTACCGGCACCCCGAAGGATACAGGCCAAAATTCATCAGGCACGTCCCCTACCTCACCGTTCTGATGAACTGCATATACTGGGATTCCCGTTATCCCAGATTGATCACCAAGGAGCAGATGAAGACGCTTTATTCCGACAAGAACCCCCCTCTACTCAGGGTTATCGGCGACATAAGCTGCGACCCCGAGGGGGCCATCGAGGCGACTCTGAGCACCACCACCCCGGCGTCGCCCGTATACGTTTACGATCCCTGGGACGATAGGATCTCCTTTGGATGGAAGGGGACGGGACCGGTGATCCTGGCCGTGGACAACCTCCCATGCGAGATATCGCTGGAATCCTCTCAACATTTCGGGGAGAGCCTCAGGGAGTTCATCCCTTTCCTCGCCAATGCGGATCCAAAAGGATCCCTTGAGGACCTGAAGGTCCCCGGCCCCCTGATGAGCGGCA
>JAUVLN010000180.1 GCA_030600725.1 Thermoplasmatota archaeon
ACCGACCCCCTGATAGCGGCCTCAACGAGATCGGCCCATCCGGGTTCCTTCAACTCCTGCCTCCCTCCGAAATGTCCATGATCCTGGAGGGGCCCTCTATCTCATCCAGATATGATCCGACGGACGAGGGGACCAATTCCCTCCAGGTGTCACCCTTGACCATGAGCGCCCTGATACCTTTTCCCGAATAGAGGCCCCTATCTACCAGCATGGTGGACCTCACCTCGTATCCCGCCAGCTTGAAAAGCTTGACGGTCAGAGGATTGTTCGAGTAGACGATATCGAAATCGGGACACAGGGATTCCACATGGCCCACCCATATCGAATACCTGTTCAGATCCCGGATCGGGACAGGTATGATCCGTTCCGACCATCCTTTATCGGCCCCCCATCGAAGAAGCATCTCGAACCTCTCCCTCCCGGTGAAAGGGTCCTGGAATGTGTACGAGCTTTCTGCGGAGCCGATACCCACCACTAGCTGATCCACCTCGGAGAGTGCGGCCTCCATTATGGATACGTGGCCCAGGTGGAGCGGTTGAAAACGGCCAATGAAGAGACCTTTCATCGTGCTCATTATACAACGGGAGATATATCATCTTTATCCAGGATAGTATCTTTATGGAGGAATGCAATATAATGAGGTTATCATTAAATAAAATGGCCGCACTGATATCGGTGAAGGGCTCATTTCCACTTGAGGGGGTCGATTGCCATGGATCGTAAGAAAGGAGATTTCAACGAAGATATACCGGATGAGCGTCATGATATGGATCCTGGACCAGGGGAGCAGGAGTATCCCGATATAGATGAGATCAATGAACTTGATGGGGGATATCCGGAATTAAATGGGAAAGAGGACCTGCAGGAGGAGGAGAAGTTACCCAACATCGAAGATGAGGATGACCTGGACCTGGAATATCCGGAATTGGAAGGGGAGGAGGAACAGGAATGGGGTGAACAGGAGGAAGAGGACGATCCTGAGGACGAACCGTTGAAGGGGGGGAGAAAGAAAAAGGGCCCCGGGAAGATCACGGTTATCGCGGTCGTGATGATCATGATACTGGCTGCTGTGGGCGTTGCGATCCTCGTGGGCTTGACAGGAGATGATGAGGTGCCAACGAACATAGACCGGTTCGACAACCTTGGAAACGATGTCCCCGCCTCCAATCCTCTATCTGCGAGGATCTCCGAGGTGAACCCCTCTGATGAGTGGTTCGAGATCTACATCGAGGGAGGGGCGACGGGAAGTGCGGAGGGATGGTCTCTCACCACTTTCGACGAGGACCTCATACCCATGCCCACCGTCTCGGGACTTGACGGCTACGATCATATCATAGTATACACTTCATCGGGTACAGACGACCTCGATGGCTCCGATGGAAAGGCCACGATCTATCTGGAGCAGGAACTTGATATTCTGGATGACCAGGGCGATGAGTTGGCGCTCTTCGACGGGGAGGAGAACATGATCGATTTCGTCGCATGGGGCGAAGGGAACGGGGATACGCCCAGGGAGGGATGGACGAATACAACCTATATTCCCTCCCCGGGGGAAGGGAGCTCGATATCGCTTCAAGGGCCGGATGAGGGTTCTGACTCCTACTGGACCGAGGGACCCCCATCACCTCTGGGTTATTCAATAGTGAGGATAGACCTCGGAGATGAGTTCATCTATTTACAGAACGGGAGGGCAGAGGAGGTAGGTGCGGATGATACGAACCCATGGAACAAGGATATATTCATCAAGGCGAAGAGCGGAGTTCCGCGGGGACACGGTGTCGATAGATCGGACCTCAAGGACGTTCTGGAGTACTCTTCATTCACATACAAGCTTCTTAGGGAGATGGGATACAACCTGCCCAAGTTCTCCGGAGAGGAAAGCGATGGCACACCCTATCTGAGGATCGTCGTCACCAAGGATGGAAGCTATGAGGGTTTCTACAACGGCACCTCCGGTGAGGTCCACGTGGATGTGGGGGGTAACAAATACGCCTCCAAACAGACCGTGGAACATGAGATATTCCACGCCTTCCAGATGGCGCAGAGGCCCGACAAATCCTACGGGATAAATCCGGATGAGAACAACTTCATCGACGAGGGGATGGCCGAGTTCTTCGGCAGGTACTCAACGATGAAAAATTACAACATCACTTGGCAGGAGATGGAAGAGGAGCTGCGGGACAGCGGCTCCATGAACATCTTCAACCTCTCCACCGACCTGAACTTCAACCTCTTTTCGGAGTGGCCGGAGGATGACGATGCGCTGGACCACTACACCATGTCCTTCCTGTTCATCAAGTTCCTGATGGATAAATTCGGAATGGATATGCTGAAGAAACTGCACGATGCCGTCAAGAACTTCGATGGGCCCAACAGGGATGGAAAGGACGAAGGTGATGTGGTGGGCAAAGATGCCGTGAAAAAGGCCACAGGCGTTGATTTCGACGACCTCCTGATGGAGTTCATGCTCTGGAGGGTCGAGGGCAGGTTCGAACAGTACAAGGACATGAAGTGGCCAGGCTACGAGGTAGAGAACGAGCACAACTTCACCGGACAGCAGATAGATGATGACGAGATGGCCGAGCCCCACGGAACCGTTGTGAACGAGTTCATCATGAACGGAAAGGACGGCGTGATAACCCTCAAGGGAGAGACCAACAAGACCCGCTGGGGCGTCACCGTTATCATGGTCATGCCCAACGGATCGAGGGAATATAAGAAAGAGAAGGCGGACGAGGGGGGCGTAATATCGATATACATCCCGCCTGGATGCGTCAAGGTTATCGTTCTCAAGACAAGATTGGATGATGCTCGGGACGATTTCGGCGGGTTCAAGATACGGATGCAGCCCGGACCTGTTATCACCCCCACGGGGGCCCAGTTCAACATGAGCCACATCATGTGGGACCCGTTCCCCTTCAACTTCTCGGTCATGGATAACCTCATCAACGCATCCCTCCGGCTCCAGGTCGGCAATTCGTCCACGTTCTCCGAACCATCCATAGACCGCCTCTTTGGACCCCTCCCGGAACAGGGGGAGGTCTCCTACCCATTGCCCCTGGACAACGGCACGATATGGTGGAGATACAGATGGGAGAGCGGCCACCATACAGGGCCGTGGGAGGGGTCCACGAATTTCACCAAGTGGTCCGGCTGGGATGACCCCGAGATCATGTGGGACCCGTTCCCGATAAGATATGAAACGGAGAACGGAAGCTGGATCAGGATCATTCCGAACACCACCATAACCTTCCCGGACTATCCCATACCCGAGGAGATCGAAGATGAGATCACTTCCGGGTCCGTTCAGGTCAGGCTCACGGGCAGCGCGCCGCCGATCGATATGAACTGGAACTTCAGCCATCCTTGCCCCATTGGAGCCTACGTGGAACCTGGGCACGATACCCTCGAATGGAGGGTCTTCTTCCCTCCGTTCCCGGACTGGCCCTGGTTCAGGGAGGATATCATGTGGGACCCTGCCCCTCCTACGCTGGAGCTTCTCGATCCGGCCCCACCCGCCAGGGCCAGTGAGAACCGGACCGCAAGATTGGGGGTGAACGACTCCTGGATGGTGGATCCATTCTTTGATGTCCATTATAGCCTCGACGGGACGAAAAAGGCGTACACAGAGGCCCCAACCTTCAACAGTTCCCTGAACGGCCTCCTCATCTACGATCTCCACCTCAACCTGAGCGAGTTGGATGAAGGGACCTGGACCTTCAACATCTCCGTAAGGGATGGATATGGAAGATGGTCCAACCATGTCCAGTTCCAGATCGAGGTGGACAGAACCGCTCCGGAGTTCGTGATCGAGACGGACGGAGCGGGCGATCCGCCCATGTTCAACTCCCCCTTCGAGATCACCATCTGGACCGACGACCACACGGGGGATCATGTCATGGTGGAGATATTCGACAGCGAGGGGGGCATTACTCCCGTTGAGATGACCGAACCGGTACCACCATGGAACCACGCCCGCGAATGGAAGGGCAACTATGACCTCATTGGGATGCCGTTGCCGGAAGGGGCCATAACCATTCAGGCTATCCTGTTTGATGATCTTGGCAACGAGCTCACCGATTCTATTGACGCCTGGATCGATACGATACCACCGGAGGTGGCGATCCTCGAACCTATAGAGGGAGAGATATGGTTTGTTGGGAACCAGCATACTGTCGATGTTGACATATTCGAGGACCAGACCCTGGGTATCACCATCGAGGAGGTCAGGATCGTTCTCAGGTGCATGGAGAACCTCACGGAGGTCGTGAACCTGACGCTTACCTGGAACACCACCTCCTTCTTCGAGGGCCAGGTACCCGTGCCGTTATGGGCCAACACCGTTGTCCCATGGATGATCGAGGTATATGCCGTGGACACCGCAGGCAATACTGGATCGGCAACAAGACCGATAATATTGAACGATCCGTGATCAGAACAGGTCAAAGAACATCCGATAGAACCTGTTGTCACCTGTGAGCTCCGGATGAAAGCTGGCAGCCAGCATGTTCCCCTGCCTGGCAAGGACGATCCTTTCCTCGAAGGATCCCAGCACATCGCATCCGCCCCACACCCTGGTGATAACGGGAGCGCGGATGAAAACTCCAGGGTAAACCCCTATGCCCTCTATCAGTATCGGAGCCTCGAACGACTCGCTCTGGGGGCCGAAGGCGTTCCTGTCCACGCCCATGTCCATCAGTGAGAGGAGCTCCGTTCCGGTCTTCTCGACAAGCTCGTCACCCTCCTTCGCGAGCAGAACGCACCCCGCGCATGTGCCCAGTATCGGTGCCCCGTCCCCGGCCATCGATATCAGGGTCTCCCTCAATCCGAACTTCGTCAGCAGTTTTGATATCGTTGTGGATTCCCCGCCGGGGAGGACGATCCCGTCGATATCGACCAGGTCCGGGGGGCGCCTGATCCATCTGGCCTCCCCCTCGATCCCGAACTCATCAAAGGCCCGGTCGAGCGCGGTCATATGCTCCTCCACGTCCCCCTGAAGCCCTATTACGCCTATCCTGAGGTCCATTGCTGCGGTGATATGATTTGACATATTTAACCTATGGCGGGCCTCATAGAGGTCTCCTCTCAACCTCCAGTCCGTCCCACGTGGGATATACCTCGGAGATGTGGCAGCTCT
>JAUVLN010000298.1 GCA_030600725.1 Thermoplasmatota archaeon
TGGAGGATCCAGCAGGAACCTATACACTTGCCATAGGTGGAGAGGGGTTCGCCGACGGAGGGGCATTTTCCTATCATTTCTCCGATGAGGAGGGTGGGATCGATCTCGCCCCGGGCCTATCTGGTTCAAGGCTTATAGAACCTGAAGATGACGGAGGTGACGGTGACGTCCCCATGCAGTGGATAATCATCCTGGTCCTTCTGATGATCGTCATGGGATTGATGTTCGTATTCGTCATGGTCATAAAGGGTAGGGGAGACCGAGCGGATCCGGAGGAGTGATCCCGCCACTTGATAAGGGAAACAACCATATCACAGCAATATTGCGGTAATCGCCTGAATTCAACCTTCAATTAATATATAACATAACGATATTGTCGGGTAATCCTAGGGAAGGTGTAGTAATGAACAGATCAATTCGTGATATAACCATTATGAGTATTCTCTGTATGGCCCTTTTGACCACAACCGTTCCAGTTCTGGGAGCGGATGACGCGAGTGAGGGGTCCAGGATCGTCCCTCTGGAGTTCCATACCGCCAATGTCCTGGTGAACCTCACCTACGAGAACGGAACGCCGGCCGAAGGTGTCTCGGTGGTGTACAGGAACCTAAACAGCCCCTACTCAAGGCTCACCACCTCCAACGCCACGGGACAGGCTGAATTCACCATTTTCGGAGAAGATTGGGGCATTGGTTCTATCAAGTTCAAGGAGGTGTCCCTGTATCAGGGATACGTGGAGTTCTTCGTTGAACCAGACCAGCAGGTATATCTGGATATGGTTGTGATAGAGGCCCCAGCGTATGTGAACACCATAACAGGTACAGCCAGGAACAAGACATCAGGAGAAGTGGTTCCCGGTGTAAGGGTGAGGGTAACAGGTTTCGATGTTAACAACAATTACGTCGTCCGAAATCCTATCACAGATGGGCTGGGCGTTTACGAGACCGATTTCCCCAATTCCACCAGGCCCGTGTCTATCCAGATCACCTCCACTTTGGATAATGAGTTCTTTTCATACAAACAATATGTTCAGCTGCTTGATCCTCCTGAAACGAAGCAGGTGGATGTAGACCTGCTTCCCACCTATATCTCAGGCTCTCTCTTCAGATTGAATATCTTCAACTCCACAACTGATGATCTGATGCCCACCGATCTTGTGTACGTCTATGGAATATCCTCGACCTTCGATTTTAGCACGAGAGGGGTGACCGATCTGGACCGCATTGGCGATCGGTATCAACATGCGCTGCCCACAGGGGAGTATGTTTACTATTGGAATGGTAAGAACGATCCGATCTGGAACGTCACCTTCTATGTGGATGGCAACTTCCTTATCAATGATACGGACCTGGATATCGACCTGGGTATTCCCGTGATCGAATATGCCCATCTGAACCTGGATATATGGAATTCAACAGACCCCCTTTCCAGCGCACGTATTGCATACGATCACTACTTTCTCGATAACGATGGAAGAACCCGGCTTAGAGCAATATCTAGAACCACGTCGGACGGAAAGGCACATGTTGGGATACCGGTAGGTATGGAGACGGAAGTGGAGGTGACCAGATCAGGTTATATCACCCAATATTTTACCTTCAACCCGACCAGTGCGGAGACCTTGGAGAGAAATATCACCCTCGAGAAAGAGGTGGAGGTGGAGAGGCCCATGGGCGATGTGACCATCGTGGTCAAGGATCGGACCACCGGGATATCCCTTCCAAACGCGAATATCGATGGCTGGGGTTATAACGATGGCGACTCGGTATCCGTTGAGTATGGCAGTTACACGAACGAGACCGGCGTGTTCACCGGTCAGTTGCTACAGGGTAAGTACGACTACATAACTGCGGCCCATAATATCGGGAGAGGCGAGACCGATGGTATCTCCATTGGCCCCACCAATCCGGAGATCACCATCTACGTTGACAGGTACAGCTTCTACGGGGACCTGGTCGAGAGTTGGTTCACGGTCGCAGACAGCTCCGGGACACCCGTATCCGGTGTTACGGTCCGCGTGAGCCCAAACGGGTATAATCCGGGATTTGGCTCAACCAAGATAGTTTCTGACGATTCCGGTGAGGTGAGGTTCCTGGCATACCCTGGAGCCACCTATTCATTTTATATCGTGGAGGATGCAGTATCCGAGTATCGGCCGCAGTGGATGTCGGCGTATGTACAGCATATTATCTCACCCTCGGGTGGGGATCTGGAGGACCTCATCGTTTTCCCTACCTTCCCGCTGAGCTCCGTTCACGGCTTCGTGAGGGACAGCGAGACGATGGAGGTGATGCCCCAGGTCGAGGTTTCTGCGATATCAGTCCACATGGGAGATGACCCGAAATACAACCCATTCATATCTGAATACTACACGGACGCGGTTTGCCTCTACAGACACAATGGGGGTACGAACAGAAACGGATATTACAGGATACGTGGGATAGATCACACGTCCATCAGGGTGGAGGCAGACGGCTATCTGCCGTTGGTTAAGGCCCGGGATATGGATACCCGATCCGATAGCCGGATAGACATTCTAATGGATCCGATACCGGATGAGGGTTTCTGGGTGAACGGAACCGTTGTGGACCAGAACGGCGACCCGATCGATACCGGTTGGGTTACCGCAACCGATGAGGACAGGGGTGGGGCGCCGATACCATACTATCAGGTCCTGGATGAGGGAAACCAGTTCTCCTTCTACCTGTGGGAGGGAAATTTCTCGCTCTTCATGGAGAACAACACCATACGGGAGTACATGCCAATCTATCTGACATCGGATATGACCGATATCCTCTTCCAGATAATACCCGAGTTCGATATCGATGGAACGGTGACCGATTGGGAGGGTACACCCGTGGAGGGACTGAACGTCTCCCTGATACTGCATGACGAGGTGGAGGCGGAGATCGCCTGGACCCTCACCGACGGT
>JAUVLN010000230.1 GCA_030600725.1 Thermoplasmatota archaeon
TTCTGTGAGAAAGGATACGAGGAAGACCGCAACAACGTTGGGAGTGAAATTGAAGATATAGTGTAGTTACTGAATCGCCTATTTTAACAATGTTTTCATGTATAACCGGTTTTTCTTTCTGTTATAACTTGTAAACTCCGGACTAGAATAAATGTTTTCAAAAATTTTTAAGACAAATTATTTATTTTGAAACGTCGTTCAAATTCTGATCTTATGAGAAAATCTGGAGTGATACTGCTTTTTTCACTATTTGCATTTGTCCTGTTGATCGTTGGTACAGGGGCCGCAACGGCGATCGTTTTAAAGGAGAATGACAGCCCCGGGAAATCGAAGTCCTCGATGGAACCAATGGAGGATCATTCGAAGATCACGTTCCAGGAATGGAAAAATATTTTTGAAGAGAGTAATGATATCGAACTCTATTATATTGGTTATGGAGATCCACAGATCGAATATATCTCCTCTCATCATAGTATATATGAATATTACACCGACGGAGGAGAGCCTCAGTCCAGATATGGGAATGCATATGACGCTACCGAAATGAGCATCCTGATATCCTGGTGTTTCCATGAGTATGAGAAGATAGATAATTATTATGACAACGGTGAATGACCTTCAAGGATCGTTCAAGATAGCTCTTCACAACGTGAAAATTACCGATCCCCTGGTGAACATATATATTCACTTATATTTCACCATCAAGCCGTTATCCTCCTGAAGAAGTGCCCATACAGCCTAACTTTGACATATGAGTAAAGATTAGTGTCAAAGTGAGGCCTCTCCCAACTTCGACAGGCTCATATCCTGATGAATAGGTAGATTCATCCAACCTTCACCGAAGTATCGGTTCAGATCATATTCGATCTGTCAAAGTTGGGATTCATATCAAATGTGACCTGTGTTATCCCCAATATTATTTCATTTCAACAATAAAACTAATATACAGGGGATAATTCTCCCCAGCCCATGGTCTCGGTAAAGGAGCGAACCGTCAAGGGAAAGAGATACATCTACGTCTCCTCCTCTGCATCCTTCAAAGGGGAGAGGAAAAGATTTGAGAAGTGTATTGGCCCATCCGCAGACAGAAACCCGGAGATGAAAAGAAGGATCGAGTTCTACTCGGACCTCCTGGAGTTCAAATCCACATTGTACCGGATCTACCTGAAGGCGAAGGGTACGAGATTTACCTACCTCCCATCATTCTACTCGTTCTACCTTGCCCTGATCAAACAGCTCTACCACGATTTCCTCTCCGATCTCTACCTATCCGAGATAGACCGATATGAGAGGGAGTTCAACATCAGATACGTCCACAACACAACCGGCATCGAGGGGAACACCCTATCCCTCAGTGAGACGGCCATGATCATGGAGGATGGTATCGCACCTGCCGGAAAGCACCTTCGGGAGATCCACGAGGTGGAGAATTACAAAAGGGCGTTCAGGTTCATGAAGGGATCGAAAGGTGACATCTCAAAGGATCTCATCCTGAAGCTACACGATCTCATCCAGCGTAATATCGATCACGATTCCGCAGGGAACCTCAGGAGGATAGGCGTCAACATCACAGGCAGCGAATGGCAGCCAACACCCGCGATCCTGATAGATGCCGAACTGGATAAACTCATATCCTGGTACAGGGAAAATCAGAATAATATCCCCCCCTTTGAACTCGCATCTCTTTTCCACATCAGGTTCCTCCAGATCCATCCCTTCACGGATGGAAACGGGAGGGTAGGTCGCGAACTCCTCAATTATACCCTTGCCAGGAACGATTATCCGCCCATCATCATACCGATCGAACGGAGAGAGGAGTACATGGATGATCTCACCCTTGCAGACGAGGGAGATCCCCTTCCACTGATGGAGTTCCTCGCGCTTCAATTGATCCGGGATCACGCTAACGTCGTGGGCTCCATCAAGGATAGGTTCACGGGGGATATCAAGGGTATAAAACCCGGGGAGATACAGGAGATGGTAGGGTTGATGATCTGGTTCTTCAACCTGATCGGGGAGCTGGACCTGAGGGTGCCCCCTCACGCCAGATCCGAGATCGAAAAGATCCACAGACAGTTCCTATCCGACCTGGCCGTGGATCCGGACCTGATAAAGGTCATTCAATCCTGATCACCCGTGAAGACCGAGGCCGCCTCCATCTCCAGGACCCTCTTTTTCTTCCTGGCCAGGTCCCCATCAAGGTCAACGGACCGTTTTCTGCGGACATCCCGATCGAATCTTCCATCGCTTACAGGCCGGGTCCTGTGCCTCCGGATCGGACCTTTTCTCCCCGTTCCAACAGGCGCCAGATATCCCCCCCCTCCAAGGGCCACCTTGTTCAGATTGGACCTGAACTCCCCGACGATAGGTCCCGATCCAATTACCCCCTTCTCACTCATGAACGACCCGCTGTTCCCGTAGGATCTTGTGATCCTGTTGTAAAGGACCCTAGCCAGCGAGGATATCTCGGGATCAAGGTCCTCCAGAAGCGGTTTTAGATCCTCGTGAACGTCATATCTCAGGAGGCTATCAGAAAGGCCCTCATCGCACATGTGAAGTAACGAGAATAGGATGAACCTCCTCCCCGAACTATCCTCTCCTTTCAGCCCCTCCTTCATCGGGTTGATTCCCCCTTCGACCAGAACCTCGCTTCCCAGGCCGTGAAAGGTCACCTCCTCGAGCAGATGTAGAAGGGGTCTTCTTAGATCGTTATCGGAGGTATCGAGCATGTTAACGATCCTGCTGCAGATACTCTGCCTTGCTCCGTCATCCAGCTTCTCCTGGCCGGCCAATGTCGACAGTAGAATTACCGCCTCTTTCCGGACCTGATAGGCATGGGAACCAAGGAAAGTACATATCCTCTCCATCTCCCCCTCATCGAAGGGTCTATCGACATTCCACCGGTTGAGATAAACGTTCAGATAGTTTAAAACCGTAGGGAGAACGGACGGAGAGGCGTCATCAAGGCAAGACTTGAGCTCATCGAACCGTCCCCTGACGTAAAGGCCCCTGACAACGCTGGTGGTAATTAGCCTTCTTTTCCCGAACAGGACATCGATGAGATACATTTGCCACAACCCGATACCTAAGTGTATCTTCTCCCCGGGAGATGTAACATCACTTTTACATGATACTTATATTGTTCTGTATACCATTGAACCCATTGTCGCAGAGATATTGTGATTAAACAGTATACCATCGAAACAGAGCGTTATCATTCCAAATCCAAACAGTAATGGTTTTATACCGATCAGGATGGTGATATCGTAGGGCCAGGCCGGGTGGTTCTCTGCGACGTTCTCTCGAACGTCCCGGCCAGGCCCGCCATTTTCTCCGATCCGGCAATGCTCCGGTGTGTTCATTCGCAACTATAATAATGGGGCACATACCTTACAATAAAAAGGCCAAAGGATGTGAGTAAACGATGGAAGGGAGACTAACCGATAACAATGGGTCACAGGGCCCTATCAACCCTGATGACATCCGGAAGGAGATCGAGTCCCTCAGGGAAAGGATCACCTCCCTGGAGCGGGAGACCACACTGCTGGCATCCGATGACAGGGACCTGATCGGCGATCCGAACATGATAGACGTTGGGACCGATTTCTTCCAGGTCATGTCCGCGCTGCGATCATTATATCTGGATCAAGAGGAGGACCAGATGGAGATCAAGAGGATCTCGGATGATATCGAGAGCGGAAGGTTCAAGGTCGACATGACGGATCTTCTGTTCCGGCTGTTCATCAGGCAGGAGATCCAGACGGCCAGGATAAAGCTGATCCTGCTTTCACAGAAACTTGATTTCGACGCATCACTGTTCGACCAGCTGGATGATCTCTCGATGCTGATCAACGATCCGAGATACTCCGTGCATCAGGTGATCCTTGGATGGAAGAGGTTCGAAAAAGACGTCTCCGCCGAGATCATCAGGCACGGCTCGAAATAACCGGATCCCCCATCCCACCCTGATCAGGATGTTTCCGTTGGCACCCAGAGTATCTCTTCCCCATCAGCATCCATCTTCCTGGAGATGAAATGCTGTGCAACCGATCCGACCGCACAGAACAACAGGGCAACGATGATCTGGGTTATCCTCAGTGTTG
>JAUVLN010000143.1 GCA_030600725.1 Thermoplasmatota archaeon
ACCAAAACCGATGCTCATTATCATTCTACAGTTTTGGTCAACTGTCCCCATGGGTCCGCTTATTCTATTGTTTTAATTCGAATGCTAACGGAAATAGAATCCCGTGGATCCTTGGATTCGAACCTTGGTCCTGACAGTTTCAGGAGACCTACGAGGCGATGTACGGAACTCCAGCTCCCGAACAGGAAGAGGAAGGGATGACCACCGGAGAACTGAAGGGATACATACACGAGCAGATCGAGGAGCTTGAAGAAAACAAGAGAGAGGAGTGAAGAAAAGGACAGAGCTGTTCGTAAATGTGATCTCATATCATTTTCGGAGTCCTGTTATCAGTAGGGTGGGGCGAAAGACCAGGTTGAATTATAGATGTGGTGGAAATATATTCATACTCACTTTAATATTATCCATCTTTTTCCTTTATTAGACTTAAATAAAAGTAAGGTTTATAAGTTATGAAGATCATTAATGCCCATGTATGTCCAGAGAAACATCGCAAAAAGTTTCAAGGATCTGGCAGATGCGGTCAAGGTCATCGCCGTAGTGGGCCCAAGGCAGAGCGGTAAGACAACTTTCCTCAAGCACTGGTCAGCTGATTTCGATGCAAGGTACGTCACCTTTGACGACCCCGATGTCAGGGAGATATTCAGTGATATTAAAGCCTTCGAGTCGGAATATATCTCGGGAAACAAAGTGACCATCCTTGATGAGGTTCAGTACGGCCTGGACCCTGGCATAAAGTTGAAGTATCTGGCAGACAGGGGCCATCATCTCTGGATAACCTCATCGACCGAGACTCTGCTTGGAACATCTGTACTTTCCCACCTTGTTGGCAGGGTTTCCATATTGAGATTGTACCCATTCGATCAAAAGGAGATGGCCCTTGCCAGGGGGAACACGACCATGACCGATACCATTGAAAAGAGGCTGATGGACGAACATATGCGGTTCGGTGGGCTCCCAGGCATCATCATGCAGGAGAAACGCGATATAAAGATCACGCTGCTGCGGAACCTGCTGGAGACCATGCTCCTCAAGGATGTCGCCGGCACATTCTCGATCTCGGATCTTGATTCATTATGGAAGCTGGCCAGGTTGATCGCATTGAACGTGGGATCTCCACTAACCAAGGACAGGATCTGCAGTGATCTGGATCTCTCCTTCCTCACGGTGAAGAAATATATTGAAGCCCTCACCAAGAGCTACCTGATCGTTCAAGTGCCACCGTTCTATAAAAACAGGAACATCGAGATGAAGAAACAACCTCGTTACTACTTCCTCGATATGGGGCTTCGAAATACCCTCATCAACGAGTTCCCTGCATCTTCAGATGGGCGCAGTTTCGAGAACTATGTGATCTCAGAGCTGATCAAGTCGGGATTCGCTCCAAGGTACTGGAGGACGAAGGGGGGCGCAGAGGTGGATGTGGTTCTTGAACTGGGCCGAGAGATCGTTCCGATAGAGATCAAGACAACACTTAATAAATTGAAAATGGAAAGAGGTTTCAGATCATTTCTGGACAAATACTCCCCTATCCGAGCATATATGGTAGGATATCATGTAAAAAAAGAGGAGGTCCTTGAAAACGGTTGCAAAGTGAAAACCGTTTCAATGAGGGAGCTATTAAAAGAGCTAACCGTTCCTCTTTAGAAGGTCATTTCTGAGCTCTGGAGAAGGAAGAATAATGATCAGGTCCAAGTACCAGTTAAAGGCATTTAAACGGACTCCCAGGGGCCCGCCGGTATTATATTCTCAATCAATATAAAGGCGGAGCCACTTCTTCGAAAGCTTCGATCAGGTTCTGATCGGAAACAGCTCCACTCTCCGGGGGAGCATCATCCGGCAGGTCCGTCTGTACATCACCCTCCGGAGGTGCCTCCCCTTCAACATCCTTCGATCTCTTCTTGAGATACAGGTATCCAAACACACCCACTACGGCAAGCACGACTATTAAAGCCAAGATCGCAATGAGCCACAAAGCTACCCCATCTCCTCCTCCGTCTCCCTCAGCCTCCAGAACTTTCAATGTATAGGTGCTCTGGGCGGACCCGAACTCCGACACCACCTTAACATCGATCACGATCCATCCTTTCGAAAGGGCCTCGAAATGGACGATCGCACCTGTAGTGTTGTTCAAACCTCCCGTTGAAACCGACCATTCTGCCTCAAAGGGTTGAAGGAAAGGGTCACCTTTCCCATCGAACAGGAATAATTCCAGCTCTATGACATCACCTACCATCACATCTGCAACCGGTCCTCTAATCTCCACTCTCTTCAGCTCTGGCCTGGGAAGGACCTCCACCTCCAGTTCCTCCATCAGTGATGCGCCGAAATAGCTTGCAATAAAGGTGATATGATGTATCCCTACCTTCTGGGCCTTCACCACAATATTAGTGAAGTTCTTCGAGATCCTACTAAAGCTTGATCTGTCATATGGCCACTCATGGGAAACATCATCATTGATAAGGCGGTTTGCAGTGTTAAAGACCTGAACTTGAATGGATAGATTATCCAGCTTGAACATCGTTGCAATATCGGGGTCGATCTCCATCCTATCGAGCGGGTACCTTGAAACCAGTATCTCACGGTGGGTAACGTTTTTCTTAAAGTACGATGCAATGACGGAGATATTCCCCTGACCCTCCCCTGTCGCGGATATATCTACCCTGTCCCCACAGGTAAAGGTCACCTCTGCAAAATCCCCATCAAGATGCCAGTGGAACACACAGTGATCGGTCATCTCCTCTCCTTCCATGGAATAGGCTGCCGCGTAAAGGGTATGATCCGTACCGGGGGGAAGCAGATTGGGAACACCGTGGATCTCCACCCTGGACAGGCGGTGTACAACCTCGAAGTTGATCCCCTGGGAGAGCGAATCGCCACACCAGTCAACATTGACCTTTATTCGCCCTGTCCCAAGCACTCCAGCCGAGTAAACGACCTCCAGAGGATGTGGGCCGGGACCAAGGCTCCCCGGACCGAACAGCTCCCAGGAAGCGTTGCATCCGGAAGTGATGTCGTTCCCGGCCGAATCGAGAACGACGGCATTGATCGATCTTTTTGTGTCGAGGGTAAATACCTGGAATAGCTCTCCGAGATCCACGCTTTCCAGGATGGGCCTGATCGAATAGGGAACCCTCTTCTCCAACCTCTCATTGTAATATTCGACCGAAACTACTATTTTCCCGTTCCCGGGCTCCACGGCCGTGAAATAATTATCGCCCCCCAATGCGTCCCTAAGCTCCCCCGGGCCGGATGCCACGGTCCAGTTGGGTTCCACCGAATCGGTTACATCATTTAGATTATGGTCGAACACACGCGAGGTCATGTGAACGGTCTCTCCGTGTTTCAACATCAGTTCTTCCGGTAATACCTCAAAGGCTGAGAAATAGGCTAAGCCGGTCAAATGGAAGGTCCTGTTAAGATGAAACTCCCTGAATTCCGCGATAATATCTACATCGGCCTGACCGGGGTAAACGAATTTTATCTCCTTGATGGTTGGATCGGTTGTGTTCTCCATGACGGCAATCCCGGCCTCACCGGTCCAGAAGATATCGACGAGGGGATTGATGACTTTTCCGAACGGGTTCAGGGCCCGAACCGTGACCGTACGGTTTTCGCCCACTGGAGCTTCGATATAGGCCGGGGTTACTTCAAGTTCCGACAGGACCTCAAGCACGGTGAGCTCCTCTGAGGCGTTCACGTCGAATACAAGGAAGACCGCCCTGCCACGGATCATTCCTTTCCCTGCCGCGGTTGTGTTGATCACCAGCATGTCGTGCTCCGATGTGTTGTTGATGAAGCAAAGATCCTCAGGGACAGACCAGTGGAACTCTACAAGATCACTCATATCGCCTCCGAGAATGTTCCTTGCCACCCCTCTGAACGAAATATCCTTCCCTACATCCGTCACGTTCGTCTCGGCCACTATCTCCAAAGAATCGAGGACCTCGTGCGGTGTTATCAGAAAGAACCTTTCATCGTTCAGGTCCCCCAGGACCAATCCCAGGTCCGGCTCCATTGCCTCAATCGAGATATATGAATCATTGGAAAAGAGGTAGTGTCCAGGTATGGTCCAGTTGAATATAAAAGGCCCTTTTCTGCTCATCACAACCTGACCAATTGGAATAAAAGGACCATTGGGTCCGGTGGCGGAATAATTGATGAACACGGTGGTGGGGCTGTTGATGGATGCGTTCATCACGGAGAACCAGGAGATGGCAATTTTCTGACCCGGCCCAAATATCTCTCCACCGTTGGGGCTAAGAAGTGTCAGATAGCCTCGATATCCATCCCTGTTCATTATGGTAAAATTACCGATGCTCACATTCGATACCGGGGTGGAAGAACCATCCAGAAGCGTTATCCTGACCCTGCAGTTCTGTGACGGAGTGTCTGGAACGAGCCATTGGTACAGGGACGAATCGGAGATGTTCTTCACAATTGTCAGAAACGGACCATTTTGCCCTGTCAGGGAGTATTCAAGGTCCACTCTGAGACTGGAGTCGTTCCGGCCCGAAACCCAGTGGATCTCCCTGATTCCCCCGGCCCTGAAGGTCTCACCTCCGCGGGGGTAATGGATGTTCACGAAGGGGGAGGAAGGCCTTGGTTTGATCTGCTTGAGAATGTGTATCCCACCGGGAAGACCAGCGGTGTCCTTGCCCGTGCTGAGAACGATGTCGAGGTAGCCGTTGTGGTCCACATCTACCAGATCCAGACCATACGGTGTCTCATCGTAGGTGTAAGTTCCAGTCACCCGACTGAACCCCCCGGTGCCAAGTCCGCGGTATATGAATAGATGTGTTTTCTTCACGCGATATTCATGTGCAAGGATCACAATATCCTCGTTCCCGTCATTATCAAGATCACCCGCTTCCACGCACTTTGCAGAATCGGAAACCGCCAGGCCCTGTGACCTGGACCAGTTGCCATCACCATCGCCCAGAAAGACAGTGCATACATTGGCACCTCCAAGGAACTCATGGATGAGTACCATATCCCGGTTCCCGTCGTTATCGAAGTCCGCAGTGGAAACGTCATATCCACTCACATTGGGAAGGTTCATGCCGTCTGAAGCGTCGGACCAAAAGCCGGTAGAGTTTCTTTCGAACACCCACTTGTCCATATTGCCGGTTGTCATGTCCATTCCGTTGCCGAAGGCAGTGAAAAGGTCCAGGTTCCCGTCCGAGTTGAAGTCGTCGAAAAGGACGCTGTAGGTATGCTCGTTCGCGCCGTTCGGCAAACCGTTCTTGGCCAATGTCCAGTTCCCGGTTCCATCCCCTGACCAGTAGCCCAACCCCCCTCCCCAGAAGGTTGTTGCCCCCATATCGAGGTCCCCATCGTTATCCACATCCCCGAGGCATGTATCAAAGTACCCACCATCCTCGTTGGGGATTCCTGGAGGGGAGTTTGGATATTGTGAAAAGGTCATGTCCCCCTTGCCCTTGTATGTCTCCAGGTTATTGGTTCCATGACATCCCACGGCAACATCCAGATAGCCGTCGTTATCGATATCACCAACACAGGTGCCCCCATCCCTTAGATGAGCTGTTGTCTTGTACTCTTTCCAGCTCCCGTTTCCCAGGTTCTTCCATGCATATAGGCCGTAGTTAAAGGGTTTCCTCGGACCGGAATGGACGATATCCACCCAGCCATCATTGTTCATATCTCCCACCGCCAGGTCCGCCCTCCAGATATGCTCATCAGGAAGTCCCTGGGATGAATCATTGTATATCATATCAGACGCAGAGAAAGGGAGGAGCGGTTCAATGGTCATGCTCCTTTCATCACAGGGCATATCTTCCATTCGGGCATCAGGTCCAACCGTCTCCACATCTCCGGATGAAAGTGATGATATCGACCCCGACAGCAGTATCGAGAGTAATATCATACCGGATAGTACCATCTTTTGCATTCTCATCACTCCGTTATTGTGTATCGTCATCCTCGCTGGAAGGGGTTTTCTCCACATCCTCCTCCGGTTCCATCATAACCTTGGCCCTATCCCATTCATTGAAGAAGGATCTCCTGAACATTCCGGCCAGACCCTTGTCGTGGATCACAAGTCCCTGAACGTTCCCCATACCGCTGCTCGTAACTATCCAGACAATGCTCTTATCGAAGATACCACATTTAACTGGCAGGTTCCGACCGACACGGTGCTCCATATGC
>JAUVLN010000304.1 GCA_030600725.1 Thermoplasmatota archaeon
TGTCTCCTTCGGACCGCTCAAGTTCAGGATCAACCTGACGGTAACCGACGGGCACTTCGAGGTGCCGCTCTCTGCCCAGTTCGAGATCTGGGTATGGCCCGATGATGACAACGATAACGACGGGCTTCCCGACATCAGGGAGATCGCCTTCTTCGGAAACCTGGATCATGGTCCCGACGAGGACTACGATAACGATACTTTCTCGAATAAGGCGGAGATCGGTTTCAACGTGGACCGGACAACGATCGAGATGACGCTGAACAAGGTTGATAAAACGCAGCTGCCCGATCCGACAGACGCGAATTCCTACCCCGGCCATACCACATCTCAGGGGAACGATGATGAGGATGATGGAGGAAAAGATGAGCTGATCGAGCCGTGGAAGATGGCGGTGATCGCCATCGCGGTTTCACTACTGATCGTGGTCATCATAGGTATCGTGATCGTATTACACCTCTCCAAGAAGAGGGAAAAGGAGGATGATGAGGCCACGGAGAAGTTCATCAAGGAGGCGGATAGGAGGCAGAAGGAGATCACCGGAATGTACGGTGACAAGATGAGGGCTGGAGAGGCCATCGGCGTCGACCAGTCAACCCTGGGCGATCTGAAGATAGATCTGGGAGGGCAGGTATACCACACTGAGGGATCCGGCAATATAATCAAGAAGGAGGATGAGAAGGAAAGCGGCCCTGCCTGGCAGTCCTCCGGTGGCTCCGGACCGCTGTTCGACAAAGCCGCTCCTGGTATGGAGTTCGGAGAATCGCTGGAACTGGAACCCATACCCGAGGGAGATGAGATGGACCATAGTGGTATAGGTGAGGATGAGCTCAACGCCTCTATGGATGCCCTGATGGAATCCGCGGATGACTACGATGAGGAGGCTGTGAAGAATGCTGGTAGCGGGAAGGTCCTCATCGGAGCGGTCCCGATGGAGGAACAGATCCAGCAGATGAAGGATGGCAACAAGGTCGTAGGGCCAAGAAGGCCGCCTCCGGGACAGGAAGACCTATCATGAACACGGGATCAAGGATGGTCAGGCATCCATAGTAAAGTAGTTTATAGTTGATGGAATCTGGTTCCACCATGACTGACGGTCACATCGTTGTCTCGATGACGGGAGCCTCGGGAGCCGGATTCGGCTTCCAGCTTATCGAGGGCCTGTCGGATAAAGATCGGAAGATCAGCCTTATAGTGAACACGGGATCCTTATCTATACTGAGATCGGAAAGAGGTATGACCCGGGAGGACCTTGCGAGATCGGCGGATGAGGTCATCGATGACATTGAGATCGACCATGAGCTCGCCTCTGGCAGCAACGGATTCGACCATATGATCATATGCCCGTGCACAACATCGACTGCCTCGAAGATCGCGTCCGGGATAGGAGATACGCTCACAACCAGGACCGCCTCCGTGGCATTGAAAGAGCGGAGGGGGTTGATCCTCGCCATCCGGGAGACACCGCTGTCCACACCCGTTCTGAGATCGCTGTACGATCTCTCCTCGTGGGGCGTCATCGTGATGCCGATATCGCCCTCTTATTACAATGGTGAGAGATCGGTGCATGACCTCCAGGTCCGGTTCTCGGGCAGGATACTGGACCTTCTTGGGATCGATAACGACAGGGTAGGGCGGTACAGTCCTGAAGGAGGGGGATAGGATAATAATAGTCACCAACCGGAGGTTCTTACACTGCTGAACCGGAGCTTTATCTTTCTTCCCGGCATAGGCCCGAGCACGGAAAAGAAGCTGTGGGATTCCGGTATTCTCGACTGGGAATCCTTTCTTGGAGCCGAATCTGCCGGCCCGATAAAAGGGATCAGAAAGAAGGGAATTGACCCCATACTGCAGGATGCGGTCACCCATCTCAGGGAGAGGGATGTCGCATATTTTTCCAGGTTTTTCCGTGCCGGAGAGGCCTGGCGGCTCTGGTCAACCTTCAAGGAACATACGGTTTATCTTGATATCGAGACCATGGGGCTCAGCAGATATGCTCCGATCACTGTTGTCGGTGTGTATGATGGACATGAATACAGGGCCGCGGTCAGGGGATTCAATCTCTCGGGTGAGGAGATCAGCAGGATGCTCGAAGGAGCCGAGATGATCGTTACGTTCAACGGGGCGACCTTTGACCTTCCCATGATCCAGCAGCATTACCCCGAAAGTGTCCCATCGATCCCACACCTGGATCTCCGCTTTCTTGGTCGTAAGGCCGGGTATTCAGGAGGTTTGAAGAAACTCGAGAGGACACTCGGGATCAGAAGGCCTGACGAGGTCCAGGGGATGAGCGGTGATGACGCTGTCAGGCTCTGGAAGATATGGGAGAGGGAGGGAAACGAGAACGCTCTCAAGCTCATATTGAAGTACAACAAGGAGGATATAGTGAACCTTGAACCCATCGCTGAGATCCTCGTATCCAGGATGGTACGAAGCTGTGGGCATCCACATGGAGGAAACGACCAATGAGATATGGACACCTCATCATGATCGCTCTGATCTCTCTCCTGATGGCATTCGTTCCGTCCGCCTCCTCCATATCATTGGAGATGGAAAATGACCCGCTCAAGGAGACATCACATAACGAGGGGCCGAAAGTAGCGATCGGGGAGGTGGAATTGGACCTGAATAACGAATCGGGATCCTTCTCCCTGAACCTCGGGATATCCGGGAATGCCGAGATAGGGACAGACCACGTGAATATCAGCCTTGCACTGTACAATGGGACAGGGGAATTCAGCGGCTGCGTATGGATCGAACCGATGGATATCTCCCTACTGGGGATGGGGGTTTACCTCCAGGGAACCGG
>JAUVLN010000211.1 GCA_030600725.1 Thermoplasmatota archaeon
TAATGGTGTCAGTCTTCCGATGGAAGAAGGGGCTGGCCTATTTTTGATGATGCCGATACAACTATACCGGTAGATATCTAATACATAAACACAATTATTATGAGGTAGAGGGATACAGATGGAAGAAGGAATTGGAGAAGAGAAGAAATCCATGTCGGCAATTGTGATCGTTCTGATAGTGATCGGGATCCTGGTGGGATTAGCGGTGGTAGGAACAGTGATATTCGCAGGTATCGTATTCCTGTGGGCCTCGGATATAAGTGAAACCGATGGTGGATCAGTGGACAACCTATTTGTGAGAGGGGAGATCGATGCGGATGCCGATACGCTTACGTTTGAGATGATCTCCGGTACAAGGGATTGGAACGACCTTCTGGTAACGGTTGATGGGATGGAATTGACAACATCAACGGGTGAGGCCTCCGCTGGTGATGAAGTTGTGTTCAGTTCGCCCTCATGGGACCCAATCCCGGACACCACTTATATGGTCAATGTGAAATCTATAAGCGATAACATGAATCTCTGGGGAAGTACAATAACGGCCAAATAATTTCATTGAACTGAAGTCTCGATAGGCCCATATCACTTCGATGCAGTAGGCTCCTGAGAAGGCGGAGCATCGGCCACCTCCGGTTGTACCGGAGGTGGTGGACTTTCAGTTTCAACAGGCTCCGGTGGTGCCGGGGGCTCAGGTTGTGGGTCCTGTGGGGCCTCCTGAGGGGGAGCTTGAGCTGGCTCCGGTGGTACTGGTGGCTCAGATTGTGGAACCGGGGTCGGTTCCACAGGGGGAGCTTGAACCGGTTCCTGGGGGGCCGTTTGCATGGGTGCCTGGCCTTCTGAAACCAGGGGGTCAGGGGGGATCTCGGTTTCTATGGTTTTGGCACCACTCTGCAGGTTATCAGCTCTGAAATCAGGGATCTGTTTGAGATCCGCCGTATCCTCCTTGGGTTCCCCCATCTCCTCACCTTTGCGTCCCTTTCTCATGATCAGGAATATCACGACTATGGCGATTATTACAGCCAGGATGATGAGACCTGCGATGATGATCGTTTCTGTCGATGATCTGTCGTCCCCATCATCTTCCACGATTAAAACCCCACAAACCTCGATCTGGAATGAGATGTTCACCGGATCCAACCCATCCGATAGCTGGACCTTGATCGTGTGTATCCCGATATCCGCTACACCTGGCGTCCAGCTGATCACCCCGGTCACCGGTGCGATGGTCATCCCGGCAGGCCCCTCCAGCAGGCTGAATTCGAAGGTGTCCATAATAGGTGCATCCGCGTCCGTTCCGTTCACGTCCACCTCGATCTCGGATCCAACACTGACATGTTGGTCCTCAACAGCGTCCATCGTAGGCGGAATGTTCACGGTGAAACTGTAGATCCCATCGATGCAGACCCCGTAAGCATGATCATCTTTGGCGATCACAGTCCAGTAGTAGACAACCCCCGGTTGGACATCCTCCATATTGAAGGTGGGTCCCGCTAGATGGTGCGCGCTCTCTGCCCGGCTCTCCACATCTTCCTTGTTCGTGCTGATGTAAAGGTGATATTGCAATGTATCCATATTGAGGTCGCCACCAACATATTCCAGGACCAGATCATTGTAAGGTACGATCTCTCCGTCCGATGGATATTTGAGCTCTGTTACAGGCGGGACGTTGACGAAGAAGCTGAACGTCTCGTCGATACAGGTCCCTGTTGAGTATATATCGTGCGGGATCGCCGTCCAGTAATGGGTCTTCCCCTCCTCAAGGTCCACAAGAATGAATTCGGTCTCATTGATGCCCTCCGCGATCTTCGAGGACTCGCTCAGTAAAAGCACATTCGACCTCACCTGACTCAGATAAACATCGTATGTAAGAGGTTCATCCCCATCATCCTCACCTTCCCACCTGAGCGTGGTTGTATTTCCAACCGTGATCTTATCGATCGGAGCGATCAACGTCGTGGTCGGAGACGGGTTGAGTATCAGGTCCAGATGAAAAGGGTGGGATATCGTCTCCTCGCCATCTGTTACCTTGACCATAAGGTCCAGCGTGTGATCCTGCTCTGTGAATATGGATCTGGTTGCGGTCCATTCGATCATGCCCGTGGATCCGTCCAATGAGATATTCGCCGCAGGGTATGTGAAAACACTATAGATAAGCACGTCTCCCCGATCCATATCGGTGGCATTGATATCGAATCTGTATGTTCCGCCCTCCTTGATCGACGTATCGGCAGGGGTGTCCACCCAGAAGGGGGCGTCGTTCACGTTCAACACCTCCAGCTGGAATGCGGTGAATTCGGAGAGTCCCCTTGGATCGGATACGGTTATGTTCACCTCATGGACCCCCACATCGTCGTTTGTTGGAGTCCCGTTCAGTATGCCCGAGTAGGGATCGAGGGAAAGCCAATTCGCATCGCTAACCAAAGACCAGGTAAGATACTCCCCATCAATGTCGTCCCCATCGTAATCGACGTGGAAATATAGGTCCTCCGTTGCCGTCAACACGTTATCTGTTGTTATCCACGGCGGATCGTTCACATCGATCACCTCCAGGTCGAACGTGGATGTATCGGTCCCTCCATTGCCATCATCGAAGACCACGGTCACCTGATGGGTTCCCACATCGGTGTTGTTTGGAGTGCCCGATAACACGCCCGTCACCTCATCCATCAATAACCAGCTCGCCTCAGTATCCAGGCTCCATGTGAGGTCGCCAGCCACCTCGTCACCTGTGTACTGGACGCTGTACTCCTCATCCTGATGGATCTCCAGCAGGTCATCGTTCAGGATCTTCGGAGGTGTGTTTTCAACGGTCAGTGTGAAGCTGTGCTCATCGTATCTCCCCTCGCCGTCGGTCACATTGATCACAACGCCGTGGTCTCCCACATCTCCGTTGTCAGGAGTTCCCGTTAGGTTAAGACACCTGGTCCCGGGGATCACCGCGTGCTCCTGTATCTCCCATCCCGGGATCGCCCTGTCCCAGATCCGCGTCTCGTCGATATAGCCCTCATAGAACAGTGAGCCCCACGTGGCCGGCGCCCTCCTACCGATCGATATGTTGTAGTCGCCGGTAGGGAGCCCACCGGAGTAAATCTCACCCTGGTAATTGCCATCCCATCCCGTGTAGATACTGGTCTGGTTCACTCCGTCAATGTAGATATAGAACCGGGCCCCATCATAGACCCCGGCAATATGATGCCAGGTATTCTTCGTGATGGGGTCCGCGGGGGCGACCCCATACCAGTCGTTGGACCCGTCGACCTTCATCTGGAAGAGGGGGCGGTCCCTGTCCATCGTGAGCTCGTAACACTGTGGGTCGTCATAGCTCCAGTTGCCTCCCTTGCTCAGTATCATATGTTCTCCGCTATCGTCAAAGGTGGGGTAGATCCAGGCCTCCACCGTGATCTCATCCGAGATATTGAGGCTGTCATCATGCGGGATCGACACATGGTCGTCCCCGTCGAAGTACAGGGACTGGCTGATCGGTGAGATGCCGCTGACCGTGGTGGGGCCGTAGAGCGTACCGTGATTGTTGTTTCCTGAACTGTCGGATGCGCCGGCCTGGTCGAAGCTCCAGAACCCCTCGTTATCCGTCATGTTCATCGTCAGGGCTTGTGAGTATTCCCACGTCAACCAGTTGGCGTCAGTGGTGAAGGAATTGATCGTCAGGCCTCCCATCATTGGGAAATATCTCGAGTTGTACTCCCCGTCCTCCATGGTCGTTGTGATATCCCCAAAGGGGGCCAATCTGTAGGCGGAGTTATCCACTGACAATCTTGTTCCATCGCCTGAAGCACCCGTATCGAGGATGACAAAGGCAGAGCTCATCAGGATCACTACGATAAGGGCCACGCTATACTTCTCTATCATTTACAATCCCACCTGATCATATCGATCATTTTGATCCCGCAGGACCAGGGATACATTGTATTCAATTGTACTTACAATTATCCATTTTTATCGATATTTGTTCGATCACGATTCACATCGACCCGGGATTGACCTCATAAAAGGTCCCGGTCATTGATTCGATCCGGATATATTCATCAATGATCCCCCTGGTCATTCAAAGGAAGATGGAGAATATGTATGGGAGGAATGGGATGGTCCGGACATCCCAATCCTTTAATACCTTTAAATTTCCTACTACTTTCAGCGAAATAGAGGAGCTGCTCGCATGAGGAAGGGATCGTTAAGAACAGTATTGATAGCCGTACTTTTTCTATTATCGGGAACCGCATCGTTCCTGCTGACCGCAGATGAGATGGTGGATGGTATTGAGCCACCACCGCCCTATCACAACGCATATATCCATATCAACGCTACAATGCACAACGGGACGCCCGCCGAGGGTTTTAGGGCGTTTCTATATCTTGGGCCCAGCATTCTACTCGACTCTGGTGGAGAGGGAACG
>JAUVLN010000236.1 GCA_030600725.1 Thermoplasmatota archaeon
GAACACGAGAGGATATCGAAAGAGGCCCTGGATGTTATCAGCGCTCAGAGGCACCAGAGCGAGGCCAGGATGATAACGGCCGCATTCCTTTTCTTCGCCCTCGTTCTATTCGTTATAGGGTCCTCCATCGCCATTCTAGCAGGCCTCGGAGCGGTGACACCGAATCTATGGTCGATACTTCTGGTGTTCATCTCCCTCATCCTGATCAGCATCTCCCTCGCCATCTATTTCAGGAGGGCCAGGCGGGAGAGGATGGACATAAGGGTGAAGAAGCAACCGATGAACAGGAAGAGGAAGGAGTGGAGGGGTTGGAACCTCTCGGGCCCCTTTCTTTTCTATCTCCTAGGGGCACTTATGATGGTCAACGGCCTGTTGATACTACGTCCGTTCGGGATGAGGGTTGATGATGCCGTAACATCGATATCTATCGTTCTTTTTGCCATCTATTTCATCCTTCTCGGCCTCGTCCTGATGCTCCTTATACGCCCCAAGAAGGTCAGCCAGAGGCGTGTGAGATCGATAATAATCACATTGGTCGTGGTACTGATCATATCATTATCCGTATTTTTCCACTATCTTTCGGACAACACAGATCCGAAGGGGTATCTTGGATTTATCCTTCTTATTGTATCTCTGCTCTGGTTCATCGGGGCAATAATATACGATTGGATGGAAAGGAGGGGGCAGCGGAGGAAAAAAACCGACGAGTTCGATCCATCGGACCTTCCCATTATCTCACTGGCCCTTCTTGGGGTCCTTGTCAGCTCATTGACCCTGTTGATCCGGGATAACGGATCCAACGGTTACCTGTTCATGTCCATCATATTCTCGCTCATATGGCTTCTCGCTGCGATCTTCTTCATACTGAGGGGGGAGGTGTGGAGGCGAAGCGCCCTTGAGGGGCTCAAGGGCATGTCGCTGCCCGAAGATTCGGATATATTGAGGGCCGACCGATCCGGAAGGGAAGAGAGAGGCGAGCCCCTGCGATCCACCAGGCATTTCCTGATCGGAATGCCCGACCTCATCATCGAGGAGGGGGGGCTCAAGGTCCCTGTCGAATTCAAATCGGGAAAGGTTCCGTTCAAACCCCATTTCAGCCATGTGATGCAGCTTGGTGCTTATCTGATCCTGGTGGATGAACGATACGACCAGACATCAACTCACGGCTACATCGAATACGGTCCGGATAGGGATAGCAGAAAGAGGTTTCGCGTGGATTGGGACATGATCACAAAGGCTCAGACCCTCTCGAAGGTCTCGGAGGTCAGGAATTCGGAGAGATCCGGAGTGGCCCACAGGAATCACAACAGACCTGGCAAATGCAGGTCATGTTCACGCAGGAACGGCTGTCCGGAGAGATTGGAATGAGTAGAAAGCAAGGCAGAGCCCTGCTTTCTATTCGTTTTACCACTTATTTCAGGAGTAGCTCGAATTGAAGCGGATCTTCTTTCCGGGCCTCTTACTGTGCTTGTGCTTGTTGACCGAGGGGCGGGCTTTCTCGGCTCCGTAACCCTTGTATCTGAGACCCCTTCCCTTTTTACCTGCAGAGGTGAGGCCGCGGTAAACACGGCCGGTATGCTGGACCTCATGGATCCAGTTGATCTTCGGGTCGCTTATGATCACCGGATGATGCGGGTCCACCATGATGATCTCATACCATTTATGTTTCCCATCCTCACCCACTAAATATGAATTTAGAACCTCAAGATTGGTGTATCTCCTTGCAGTTCTCTCCTCCGCGATCCTCTGGGTGTTCTTCTGGACCCTCATCTTTGTTATGCCCCTTCTCTTGGCCCTTCTACCCTTTCGAATGGTCCTCTTCCTCATCGACCCCATGCGAACCCTGGCCCTGACCACAACATAACCCTGCTTGGCCTTGTAACCCAGTTTCCTGGCCCGGTCCAATCTCAGGGGTCTCTCCACCCGAACAAAAGTATGTTCGTGCCTCCACTGCACGAGCCTCTGGTGGTTCAATTCCTTCATTTCTCCATCTTTGGGCCTCTTCCATGCCTCGCCGATGTAGTGATAAACGCTCTTGGACATATGTTTCACTTCCCTGGGATTCACCCGTTTTGGGGGCACATTTCCCTTTGTGTCTGCTATCCGTTATAACGGATGCGGGTTTCTGACGAAAAGATAACCTGTATTTATTTGTATCCCTGCCTTGAATGGGCTACTGGAATCTTTCACCGGGTCCAAGCTTCCCGGGGCTGAAACGTTTCTTGAAGAGAAAAATGAGGTTCTTGAACCCGTCCTTCCAGGTGTTCAGAGCCTTTTCCCCTATCCGAACCCTGTAGGGAACGGAGATCTCCTTTGCCCTCACATTCGGGTTCCTGAAGGCCTCTATCTTTATCTCCTCGGACATGGGCATACCGTCCGAGGTGATGGTGAGATGTTTCAGCACCTCCTTCCTGAAAACCCACATCCCCGTCTGGGAATCGTTTAACTTCATTCCGAAGAGGATATTCATCGTTACCTTCAGAACCCAGTTTCCCAGGGCGTGGGTGGAGGAGAAAGCCCCTTTCTCCGCTTTCCTGATCCTGTCGCAGGATAGAAAATCAACCTGCTCCGCCTCCAGCCTATCAACCAGATCCTTGACAAGCTCCGCAGGATAGGTGGTGTCGCCGTCCATCGTCACAACGATCTCACCCCTGGCCTCTTTGAAACCGGTCTTGTAGGCCCTGCCGTATCCCCTCCTCTTCTCCTCAATTACCCTGGCGCCTTTGGATATCGCGATCTCCCTTGTCCGGTCCTTGGAGAGACCGTCGATTATCGCTATCTCCATATCTTCGGATCCGGGGATCTGGTCCAGGGTTTCCCCGATGGACTCCCCCTCGTTGAGGGTTGGGATCAATACGGTGACCTTCATGCTCCTGCCTCGGTGCGGTCACATATCGAGGTTTATGATTTATAATTTGGGACGGCGGTTGAGCTTTTCCCCCGAATCGTCGAGATGATCAAGGAAAGGTTATTGAATATAATATCGGGTATAGGCTCGAGAACATGACAGATGAGAAGATACCCCTGAAACCATATCACCTGCGGGTGGTGAGCCAATCGATATTCTTCATACTGGCGATACTGGGGATCTTCGGGATAGCGATGACGGGGTTCGTCTATCCCTTCTTCTTCTGTCCTGCAAGCCCCGCAGCGTGTGCGGGATGTCCTATATGGGTGATCGAACACGGGACCCTCGAGATCGTCGCCGGAACGAGTTCAGGAGCCATGATGATACTCTACATGGTCGGCCTATTTGTCGTGATCGGCGCACTGGTTGGGAGATCTTTCTGCGGATGGGCCTGCCCTATGGGGGCTCTTCAAGACATCTTCTCCTTCTTCAACAAGGCCAAAAGGAGGTTGAGGATCATAATGGTCCTCGGGGGAGCCTCATTGGTGATGCTTCTCTTCGGCGGTATTGTCCCTTACCTCCTAGCCCAGGCCGAATTCGAGAAAGCCTCCTACCTTTGGGTGGGATACGTAGGGGCTTTGGGAGCTTTCGGCATGGCCCTCTTTGGTTTCATAATGGTAAAGAGGTTCAAGGGTTACCTGGCACCGATAGTTGCAATCCTGGTAGGAGCTGGATTCTTTGGAGCACATTACATCCTATATCCCCTGTTCGATGGAGACCTACCATTCAAAAGCGTGGAGTTCATGGGGCTCCTGGGATTGATGGCCCTGATGGTTGGCATCCTGGGTTTCATCAACAAGTTCCTGGACAGGTCCGGGAAAAAGATCAAGATCTCCGGGCCGGTGGACAGGTATTCACGCCTCATCAAGGTGGGTGTGTTGATATCCGTGCCTATCACCACGTGGTATTTCGATACCCTGGCTTTCACTGATATCGACCCTGTGGGTGCGATAACTGCGACGATACCCGAGCTGTTCCTT
>JAUVLN010000060.1 GCA_030600725.1 Thermoplasmatota archaeon
GGCCATCAACCTGGATGATGATATCGGAGGGGTCCGCCCCGGGTGTGAGGATGAACTCGTATTTTGCGCCCTCCGCGGAAAAGGAGTAAGTGAGGTCGATCCCGTTCCAGAGGTCGTCATACCGTACGGTCTCGAAGTTGCTGAGATCCGTTGCCCATTTCGACTCATCATTCCCTATGAAGTAGTTGCTCTTGTGAGGGAGTTCATCCTCACACCCGGGGCGGACCCCTCCGATATCATCATCCAGGTTGATGGCCATGAGTATCTCAGGGTGGAAAATAACGCCCTTGTGATCGGGGTGGATGGGGAGAGGGAAATAATGGATTCCGATCTTCTCATCTACTACAACGACGGGTCCGGAGAGGTCATCGACGGGTCCTTCAAGGTCCTTGACGGCTCCTCCTATATGTTCATACTTGAGGATTATGATCCCAGCAGAGGAGCTGTGATCGATCCGTACCTCTGGTCCACATATCATGGCGGTTCATCCTATGATTATGGATATGCCGTTGATCTGGACTCCACCGGGAACCCGATCATCACCGGTTTCACCAGATCATCTAATTTCCCCATAACATCCGGCGCGTATGATAGTTCCGTTTCAAGCTATGATGTATTCGTATCGAAATACACGACAAGTGGTTCACTTACCTATTCCACTTTCATCGGCGGGAGCTACAGCGATTATGCATATGACATAGCAGTCGATTCCAGCGGGAATACATACGTCACAGGGGAAACATATGGTTCTTACAGTTCCAACAATTTCCCGGTCACATCAGGAGCGTATGATACCAGCTTCAATGGGTATTACAGGGACGCATTTGTCCTGAAATTGAACTCATCAGGTTCCTCACTTGATTACTCAACATATCTGGGCGGCAGGTATTACGATTGGGGTTTCGGCATCGATGTGGATTCAGACGGATATGCCTACGTTTGCGGCATGACGTCGTCTTACAATTTCCCTACTGTAAATGCATATAGATCATATATCTCACGTAGCTCATCATCCTATGTTGATGTATTCGTATCTAAATTCAACGCAGCTGGCTCCTCTTTGATGTATTCTACATTTCTTGGTGGCTATTACTATTCAACCTATTCCGGCTCCTATCCGGACGTTGCTTCCGACATCGTCTGTGACGGCGATGGGAACGCCTATATTACGGGTTATATATATGGCAGCTCCTATCGCAACTACTGGCCGATAACGTCTGGTGCTTTCGATACCACAGTGAACGGGGGTTATGCGGATGCATACATGACCGTCATCGATACCGAGAGTTCGGGAAGCTCCTCCATTGCCTATTCCACGTTTCTTGGCGGTAGCTCCTACGATCGGGGCTTCGGCATCGAACTGGACGAGGATGGAAATGTATATGTCGCCGGCATAACCCGATCCACCAATTTCCCAACCACCTCCGGCGCATTCCAGACGAGCAATGGAGGGAGCTACGATTTCTTCGTGACCAAGTTCAGTCAGCCGAATTTCAATACCCTGTCATACTCCACATACGTTGGAGGATCCTCCAGTGAATATATGAACCAGGGGTCCAGATATCCCGCCCGTGGAAGCCCTCTTGCAGTTGATTCGGACGGATATGCTTACATCACCGGCCATACATACTCTTCGAACTATGATGTCAGGTATCCCACACAGGGATCAAGGTCGGGCAGTTATGATGCCGTATTTACGAAATTATCGGACGATGGTACAAAACTGATGGAGTCCACCTATCTTGGCGGTAGTAGTGATGATTACGGATATGGCATAGCAGTGGACTCGGATACCAATGTTTATGTCGTGGGTTTTACATATTCGTCCAATTTCCCCACCTCCAATGCAAGGGACTCCTCAAGCAATGGATACTACGATGTTTTCCTGACCAAATACCAGAAGGATATCCCGGACTATACGCCTCCTGTCTTCGTTTCGGACAATTCCGAAACCGTGGCGACAACGGGCGATCCCTTCACCGCAAATCTGACGGTCACCGACAACATCAAACCCACCCATGCGTACATCGAATACTGGTTCGACCAGGGGGGCCATTACAACGTGACATTATCTCCAACCTCGAATGTTGGTATATTCGAGGGCACGGTGATGATACAGTCGTCGAATGCCCTGTATTTCCATTATATACTTTCAGCAAGGGATCTCAAGGAGAACTACTGCAACAGCCCCGAGGTCAATATTACGATACAGGATAACGACGGACCGGCATTGATGGACATCTACACCGAGCAGCCCACAACCGGAGATCCTGCTATGTTGAACCTCTCGGTGTGGGACAATTGGGATGGTAGCGAGGTCGCAAACGTTTATGTCGAATACGTATTCGACGGCAACTGGGATAACTCCGTCAATCTGACCCTTGAATACAACGAGACATTTGGAGTATATCGTTCGAGCACGATCATCATACCGCACACTCTGGGGCCGATGGAATTCAACGTCTCTGCTCTCGATGCACAGGGGAATTGGGGGACATACGCTCTCGATACCATGATCATCGACAACGACCTTCCCGAATACCACGCTGACCTCTCGCTTGCTCCCACCACCGGAGACATCTTCAATGTAACGGTAGATGTATCGGACAATATCGAGGTGAGCGAGGTTATGCTCTATGCGGACTATCTGGACGGATATTCGCTACCGCCGATCCCGATGTTGTACGATCCCGTATCAACCAATTTCTACTGGAATCTGGAATACAGGCACACGCTGTCCGGTATCACATATAACTTCACGGTCAAGGACACATCAGGCAACTTCATCTGGACCGTAAACTCCACGATGATGCCCACCGATAACGACCCACCTGCGATATTCTCCGATATGAGCCCTCTGTTCGGAAACGCGGGAGCGGATCATCAGTTCAAGGTCCTCTGTACGGACAATATCGGTCTGGTTTCATTTGAGATCGTGTACAGCACCTCCCTTGACTCCACCGAGATCCAGGCCGATATGATCGAGCTGGGGGCGGGTCAGTTCTACTATGATATCGTTCTGCCCAATCAGCCCTGCTCCCTATATTACAAGTTCATTGCAGAGGATTGGTTGGGGCTGACCACGGAGACGCTTCTGAGAACCGTGGAGGTCAAGGATATCGCGCCTCCGACAATAGAGGACCTGGTATTCGACGACACGGCCTATACGGGCGATGAATATATCGTAACCGCAACGGTGAGGGACGACACGATCCTCTCCTACGCCCGGGTGTACTATTATCTCGGTGAGGAGGAGCCCGTGGATCCGATGGTTGCGGCCGCGGAGAACGCCGGCAGCTCGTACACATTCACCATCGTGGTGCCTGACGACCTATCGGACCTCCACTTCAAGGTGGTTGCGTCGGACACGGAGTCCAACATGCAGGCCATAGGATGGATCGCCATTGGCGTGATGGATAACGATCTTCCCGGGATGGTGGAGGACCTCTCGTACGCTCCGAACTCGACGATGGGAGATTCGACCAAGCCCACAACAGGGGACGATTACATGTTCATGGTTAACGTTACCGATAATATCGCCATCGGTTCGGTCGTGGCATATTACACCATGCCCGGAGGAGAGGAGATGAGCCTGACACTTGACATGGGTACAAGGGGCATATGGAGCTATTGCGGCACCGTCGCCGTTCCCGATGATATGGCCGGAGACATGCTCTACCACTTCGCCATCGCGGATACATCCATGAACGAGATCGTGACCAACGAGGTAACATTGACCGTCTGGGATGACGAGTCGCCGGTCCCGATGGTGGACCTGCCAGATGCGGTCTACCAGGGACAGGAGATCACCATGGATGCAGGCACCTCCTCGGACAATGTGGGCATTGTCGAGTGGACATGGGCGTTCACCGAGGCGGACGGCACCCCCGTCATCCTCTCGGGAGAGAGCGTGAATTACACCTTTGAGGAGGCGGGGCTCTACGAGGTCACCCTTACGGTTTCCGACGGGACCAACCCGGGAGTCGCATTGGCCTTTGATATAGATGTGGTCGATACCGAACCACCGGTCGCCCTTGCGGATGTGCCGGAAACAATTGGATCCGAGGATCTGCTCGAGGTGACCGCGATCGGTTCCACCGACAACCTGGGGATCATTAGCCACCTCTGGACGCTTACGCTGCCTGACGGTAAGAAGATCACCGGAACGGAGGAGGAGTTCACATACGATCTGATCGCGACCCTGGGCGTCCTGACCCTGACCCTTAAGGTTGAGGATAGCATGGGCAATTACGATATAGCCGAATACGAGATAGATGCTCAGGATCTCGATGCACCGATCGTCATGACCCCCCCGGATGCCCGGATATATGAGGATTCCCTGCTAATCTTCAATGATGCCGGCTCTTACGATAACGTTGGGATAGTATCATATGAGTGGAGGGTGAACGATAACGATGAGATCCACACGGGTAAGAGCTTCTCCAGGAGCTTCATAGCCGAAGGCGAGTATAATATCACCCTGACCTGCTACGACTCGAGCAACAACTCCGGAGTCGGCTGGTTCATAGTGACCGTTATGGAAAAGGGCGATCAGTTCGACACGGATGGCGATGGTATGCCCGATGAATGGGAGAATTCCATGGGCCTCAATCCGCTGGTTGATGACAGGAACGGTGACCCCGACGGCGATCTGATCATAAACATACTGGAGATGGAGTATGGGACCGATCCGTTGAATTCGGATACGGATGGTGACGGCCTGCCCGATAACTACGAGTTGAAATACGGTTTCGACCCGACGGGAACGAACAACGCTGAACTGGACCCGGATGAGGATGGGGATTCCAACATGGTGGAGTACCTGCAGGGTGATCGGAGGAACCCGACGTTGGCCGATGCCGATGAGGAGGAGGAGGACAGCTCCGGAACATACCTCATGATCGCCATCGCATTGGCCATTCTGGTGCTGATAATCGTTGTGGCAATAGTGATGTTCGCAACGAAGGTCAAACCGGTGGAGGAGGAGTTCCCCGAAAAGGAGTTCCCCAACCTATACAAGAAGGTGGAGACCGCTCCCAGGATGGAGGTGCCGGTCATGCCGCAGGAACCACCGGCGACTCCACAGTGATAGGGAATTGATTTGGGGGGTTGCTTTAACGCGCCCCCCTCCCTTTTTTTTGAGAATCTGATATATATCTGGAGAACAATTTGGACTCGGAGGATATCCGATGGTAGCATCGATGAGAACCCCTGTTACCCTGCTGGTCGTCGGAGCCCTGCTTTTCATCCTGACGGTAGGCATCTCGGTTCCGGCCTTCGTGGGGCCCGAGGAGGTGATCCTGACCGGGGATGATTTCGGTTTCGATCAGGATGGCGGATACAAGGCTACGATATCTTCCAACGATCTCAGGACCTCCGTGGATGTAAGGATATGGGGGCGCACGGCACAGGCGATCAACATCAACCTGATCGTGAAGGCTGGGGGGGGTTCGACCATCGAAGAGGTATCGCGGACAACCCCGATGGATGAGACGATAATAATTAATGGTATGGATGGAAGCTACAGCTTCATCGTCAAGATACAGGATGGTTACACGCTGAACGACATCTTCATCGAGATAACACAGGATGAGATATCGGATGTGGACCTGGGCCTTTGCTGTGGAGCAATGGTCCTGGGTCCGACCTCGGCCATCTTGGTCCTGGTGGGTTTGATAATGCTTCTGATCAGGGCGTCGAAGGGAAAGAAGGATAAACCCGTTGAGGTCCCGGTATATCGATCCACCTGGGATGAGGTGAACAGAGGCTATGGGGTGGAAGGGCCCACCGTTCACCCGGATGGCATCAGGATAGATCCATACTATCAAAAACCAGGAGAGGTCCCCGCCCCACAGGGGTCTTTCAGCTATCCCACAGGGGACGGGGGGCCAGGTTACGATACCGACCTTGAAAGCCGTGACAAGGACCTTGATGATGATGAATACGGTAGGCCCAGGATGGCTCCGCCCCCGCCTTCATCATAAATGAGGGGTATTGGGTTGCCTCGCCAATCCCACGCCTTCTCAGCCTCAATCCCAGGCCATCTCCTCTTCTTCTTCAAGATACTCCTCTAGCTCATCGATATATTGTTCTTCTTTATCTTCAAGATCAGACGAAACCACAGTTTCGTCGTAATCCTCGTCCTTCTTTTTCCTCAATACAAGGAATATGGCCAGGCCGATGATCAACAACAGGATGAGGATGCCTCCCAGGAGCGCCCAGAACATGGTCGTATCGTCAACACCGTCCGGATCATCCCCCTTGGGAGGCATCGCGGTGACGGTGAAGGATTCCACCTGTGAATTCCCCTCGTTGTCGGTGACGGTCAATGTGATATTGTACTCCCCCTCGATCCAGGGGAGGAAGTTCACAGTCTCGCCCTGCAGCTCCCTCTCCTCTCCATCAGGGCCCAGGATCTGCCAGGTATAGGAGTCTATACCTGATTCATCCGATGAGCCCATGGCATCGAGGGTGATCTCATCGCCCGCAGCACTCTCCTCGGGTACGGATGCCCCGATGCTCGGGGGAACGTGGTCCACAACGAGAATGGAAGTGGAGGTCCAGAAATCATTCCCCTCCAGGTCCACTGCCAGGGCAGAGAAGGTCCAGGTTCCCGCCCTGATCGGGTCGAAAAGGGCAGATCCATCATCGCCGATCGTCAGGGTAAGGTTTGCCTCGCATCCGGATGCGAAGAGTTTAACCTGATCCAGACCCACGTTATCCAGTGCCGTCACCTCCACCCGAACCGTTTCATGAAGTTCGAGGTCCTCCGGGAGGGGGCCTATGGAAACCGTAGGCGGATCGTTGTCATGGACAGTTATATTGCCCGAGAGGGCAACCTCATTGCCCGCCTCGTCTCCCAGTAATAGCAGGTATGGGTACTTGCCGTCGATGTCGGGTCTGAGGGAGAGGGATCCCGAGAAAGCCCCATCTGACCCGGAGATCTCCGCGGTGATGTTCCCCCCCGGCATGAACATCCTGAATGCCGTGGATGTGATGCCGATGTTGTCACCTCCCATGAATGTGAACCGGAGGAGATCCCCGGTGGTGCCTTCCGTTGGAATATCAGGGGAGAGGAGGATGGGGGGGTCGTTGTCAACGACCTGCAGGGTCACCATGTCGCTCCTGTTCAGGTTGTCAGTCCCATCACGGGCCACCACCCTGAAGGAGAGGTTCCCCGTCATGTTCGAGGGGATATCGATCGTCACCGAATATCGGCCCGATAGCTTAAACATGGGTATTGTACTCGATACGAGGTCACCGGGAAGGATGAATTCCAGCTCCACCCCCGACAGCGATACGGAATCCCAGGCCGCAACGCTCACCTCAAAGGGATCCCCGGTGGTTGGGTCTTCGTCGTAGATGAGCTCTCCCAGGATCGGCAGGTCGTCATCAACTATGCTCACGTTGAACATGACGGACCTGTTGATGTTTCCGGATGTATCATTGAACGTGAAACTGTAATCAAGGATGCCCGAGATATCAGATGGAAGCACAACCGACGCCCAGAACGCGGTGCCCCGGCCGACCCGCTCCATGATCACCTCGTGATCCTCATCTCCCAGCCTGTAGCTGACGGTGGCGTTGAGTATGTCGATATTGTCCTCAAGGGAGCACCTGAACGTGAAACCGTCCCCCGTGGTTGCCGTGGGATCGCTTCCATCGGAGATGAATGCGGGCAGGTCGTCATCGGCCACGGTGCGGTTGAGGAGGCGATATGTCAGCGTATTCCCCTCATCATCGGATATCTCGACAATGGATTCGAGGGTCCCGATCAAATTATAAGGGATGTCCATGGTCAGGCCCCATGTGGCGTTAACATCATCATATGATCCGCCCCCGTCGTCCCAATTCCCCCCATCTATACTCCAGAGGAATACCACCTCTGAAACCTCGATATTATCCTGGGCCGAGATCATCAGTGTGAACGGGTCCCCCGTTGTGGGATAGAGTCCGGTGTGATCCTCCAGGAACTCGGGCAGGTCGTCATCGATGATCATTACGTCCTTCTGAGATGTTGAGATATTGTTTCCCGAGGAGTCCAGCACGTGCAGGATATAATGAAGCGGTTCCACCGAATCCCCAGGGAGCCTCGTCGTGTAGATGAATTGCTCCGCACCCATCGAGGTCCGGTTCTCATGGGGGCCGGATCCGAACCAGTATTCGATCCTTATTGTGCCCACATCGATGTTGTCCGATGCGGTCACGTTGAATGAGAACGGGTCACCTGTGGTCCCGACGGACGGCGTCCGGTCCAGATCGAGGGATGGATCGTCATCGTCGGTTACCGCCGCGTATCCCTGGGCCGAGCTGTTCCAGTTCCCCGCACCATCGCAGGCGTGGAAAAGATAGTGCAGCATATCGGTGGAATTCCATGGGGTGGTGATATTGGTCGTGAAAGTGGTCGGCCCTCCGGTCAGCGAGATATTGAAGGAAGGCCCTGTTCCGTACCAGTATTCTACGGTACCCCCACTCACCTGGATGTTATCCGAGATGTTTATAGAGAAGGTATAGGGGTCGCCTGTTGTGGCTCCTGACTGCGAGCTATCCCCTCCGAAGACAACAGTGTCGTTATCGACGATGGCCGCCTGCGCCCAGGAGGTCTCGTTCCAGTTTCCCGCCTCGTCGTGGATGTGGACCCTGTACCACAGGGGGTCCAGGGAGTCGAGGGGATGGGAGGCGGTGAAATAGAAGGTGTCGGACCCGATGTCGGCCATGGTGCTGTTGTACGAGGATGAAGGCGAAGAGGAGCTCCAGTTGTACTCCAGGCACGCTCCCGAAACGCCGATGTTATCGCTTGCAAGGGCGGATATGCCGAACGCGTCCCCCGTGGAGAGGTTTCCGCTTACCCGAACGCCGAGTATCTTCGGTTTTTCTACATCCACACCGACCATGACCTCCTCCTCGTGGGGGAGGAAGTTGTACATGGTTACGGTGAGATTCATCTTCTGCAGTACGGAGGGAAGTGTGATCTGGCACCGGCCGCTCACGTCGGTCGTGGCCACCCCGAAGAAGTTGGACGCGTTCATGAGGCAGACCCTCGCTCCCGGAACGGGGCTGCCGGAGCCGTCCTTTACCAGGAAGGTGGGGCTTCCGGGAGATACAAGAGGTGTCGGATAGGTCACGTTCAGGCTTCCCGGCACCCGGTTCCATATCGGAACCTCCGGGTCCCCCATCAGATTGTACTGGAGGAGGTTCTTCCACACGCCCGAGGAGAGCGGGGGAGGGGGAGTTCTGTCGCTGATGTAATCAGATTTGGACTTGTACAGTGCCTTTCCGGGGTGGTAGTGTCCCTCATCGAGCATCTGCTCCCAGAACCTGTAATCGTGTCCCTGGTTGGCGGTTCCCCCGTCCGTCCCCTTGCTCCAGTGGGGGGTGTACCAGCTGACCCTGGAGGACCCTATTGCACCTATGCCCACATCCCGAAGTATGTCCTCCGTGAGGCAGTTGGTCTGCCGGTCGAAATCCCCGTTGTTGCACGCATCGTTGTAGAAAAGGGGTTTCTTTCCACCGTTGGAGTGGGAGGCTCCGGTGGTGTAATATGATGGAGAGGAGTACTCCCCCG
>JAUVLN010000152.1 GCA_030600725.1 Thermoplasmatota archaeon
GGAAACGATATCCTCAAGTTCACAGTAAGGGGTTGGAATCAGCGGATACGGGTTGTTCATGAATTTCCTTCCCCGTATGTGGATGTAGTAGATCTTGTCGATGGTCCCCTCCTTCAATCCGGCATACAGGGAGAAAGCCGACATGTATTTTCGACCGGGGGTGATATCTATGGCAATGTTATTTCCCAACTTCCTCTCCTGGAATATAATATCTTCATAGGTCTTTAAAACCCCCGCAAGATCGTTCTCATCGACGCATTTGCAGTATATCTCCGGTTTCTTTCCACCATATTCCAGGATGATCCTCTCCATCACGGCAGAGATCCCTGGCAGGAACTCCTTTGTAAACTCGTTGTAGACAAGATAGATGCGGCCCGGGACCCAATCGTCCCTGTCCGCAGCTGCCCAGAACGTGTTGATGACCGCGAATGGAGATGGCCCAATGGTGGTGATCCAGGATCTCATAGACAAACCCACTCCACGATGAAGGTAACGGAAATTTGGCTAATTAAGGTATCGATATCCGATCCAACCTAACTTTAACATATGAGTATAATTATGTGTCAAAGTGAGGTCTCTCCCAACATTTACAGGTTCATATAATAATGATCTGTCAAAGTTGGGATCCAACGGGCGTGAGCTGTGGGTAGGATGGCACCAGTTCCTCGACCTGTTTGGTTCAATAATTGAAATGGGGGTGTCGATCAGATCCTCAATTTTATCCGGGAGGTCACAGCCTTGGATCGAGGATCTTCATTATCACATCCCTGAACTCACTCGCCCATTCAAGCCTCTCCTGTGCCATTTCCATCGATATATTCTCCCTCGAATCGTAAAGTGAAATATGTCTTTCCCTTCTCATTCTATCGATGGAAGATATGGATATCCCCAATTCCTCACCGTAATGGGTTCTCAGGTATTCAACGGTACAATAATGACTTCTCTACCTGATCCCATCGGAGAACAGAAGGGCTCTGGAGTAATTCAGCATGGATGTATACAATTGTATTGTTCCCCAAACGTTCTTGCCATTATCGATGTTTTCCCCGCCTTCCTCGAAATCCTCCTCGGCCAAATGTATCGTTTGAAGGACGAGAGCTTTGTCCCTCCTTATCTTCTTCAATTGCCCTTTTCTAACGCACTCATCATAGCTCATCACCATCACCTCTCAGGATGTGATGGCTCCGTAACAGTTCCAGATAGAAAGTATTTCGTCCCTCCCTCATCGATACCATCTCTTCATCGGAGAGGACCATTACATTGATCGAATCTCCAGTCTCCTCCTCGATCCCCCTCACTTTTACATTTACCCCCCTGGCATCGATATCATCCCCGATCAATAACAGGTCCCAATCGCTATCTTTTCCATTGGTCCCATTGGCCCTGCTTCCGTAAAGAACAAGGGATCCATCGTTGATCCTCTCAAGGGACCTGTGTACCACAATGGAATCGAGGTTCTTGAGTATCTTAACCTGGTTCAACAGGTGGTTCTGTACAGGAATGTAATAGGTGCGATAAACGTCATTCCTTCTATTCAAGAACTTTTGATCTACCAATTTATCCAGGACCCTCTTAAGAGTTGTCTTGGGAATATCGGAGCCTTCAACGAGTTCTTCCAGATACCTTTCGCTATACGGATCATCGAGAAAGAGATACAGTACCCTCAGTTCAGTGCTCAGGATGGGATCCAGAGATGTTCCATTCATGGAACAAACACATTCCGTATATGGTATATATATGTTCTGTTATTGGAATATGTGGCATATTTTCGGCTGATCTCCACATAGTCCTGCAACTGTCCAGTCGAACTCAGATCAACTCATTATGGAATGGGCCCCCCTTCCAGAGCCCATTTCCAGGCGGGGACCACATCAATTCTGAAGCCCCCCTCATCCAGTACATCCTCCTCATCGAAGGTTATGATCAAACCCTTAACAAGTCCATATGATCTCATAGCATCCAGCAATCCATCGATCTGAGATTTGACCTTATGAAATCCTACATGGATGAGATAAATTCCACCCTCGGTCAGGGAAATGAAGCACTTGATCTGATCGGGATAGAGGAGGCCCTTGATGATCTGGAGAAACTGGATGCCATCATTGAAGATCTTGAGACCATTGAAAGTGATCTTGATGTCCAGCAGGCCGATACTGATGAGGATGATCCAAAGACCTACTTCATTGTGATGATCGTCCTTCTATCGTTGTACACTATCATTCTCCTCGCGTTCATAGTTACAAAAAGCGGTTCTCAGAAAAAGAGGGAAGAAAAAAAATCGGGGATTGATGGATCAATATCCATACTTCTTGTGAGCCTCGTCGATGGGAAGCAGCTCTGCAACTCTCACCTGTTTCTCGTCTTCGAGTATGGAATAGAATATGGTCCAGGTCCTGCCGATGTGCATTCGGTACCTGAGCTTTCCACTGATAGGCAATCTCTCTTTGTCCCCCGTCCCCCTTCCCGGATAGGGGTTCTCCTTGAGCTTTTTAATGTTCTTTATTATGATCGAGGAGCTCTTGTCGTCCAGACAGCCAAGGATCTCCTGGACCTCCTGTGTGATCAGGACCTTATAGCTCATCTATATCGACCAGGTCCTTTTCGTTCATTGCCTCGACCTTCTCCATCCTGTCCATCAGCTTCTTCCTGTTGTATAACTGGAGCATCTCGGCAAGGATATCATCATACGTCATTCCTGCCTCCTTGGCGTTGCTGAGCTGTCTCCATATCGCCTCGGACACGGGAATTCGTTTATTCAGGGTCATAATGTACAATTGGATTTACAATATTTTAAACTTGTGCATAATTGTAAACCATTATCCTCAACATCCTCTCATCTTTATGAATATTTATAAATAATTTAACATTATAATCGTTATTAAGGTGCCTCCATGTCGAATCTAAGAGTTGTCATATCCTGCGTATCTTTCGAGACGGTGAAGATCACTCAGCCAATCCTAGACTATCGAGCTGACAGGGTGTACCTGATCCACTCCGGTAAAAAACCACCCTACATCGATTTCTTCAACGCAGTTACAGAGGTCCTGAAGAAGAGGAGGATCCCCTTCGAGGAGGTTGATATCTTCTACGGGGACTTCAGGGTCGTCATGAAGACGGTGAGGGAGATCATCAAGAAGGAAAAACAGGAGAGGAACCACGTCTACGTGAATATCGGTGCGGGGCCACAGATATACTCATCCGCTGCGATGATCGCCTCCATGATGGAAGGGGCCACCCCTTTCAACCCCCCCACGGTCGAATGGACGGTCAAGGATATCAAGAAGGTATTCTACGAGAAGGGAAAACCCATAGGGAACGCAAAGAAGGTCAAGAAGCCCATGGAGATCCCTGTCTTCGACGTTCGCCCTCCCGATCCAGAACTGATAATGGGACTATCGATCTGGAAAAGCATCACCGACAGGATCAAGATCAGGCCCACAAAGGATATCATGATCGAGTTGAATAAAAACGATCTTCTCCCCGATATCTGGCTGGACGATCGTCAAACAAAATGCTCCCAGTCAGCGCTGATGAGATACAGGCGGAACTTCCTTGAGAAGTGGGAATCGGAAGGGTGGATCAGAAAGGACAGGAGGGGAAAGTACACCCTCACCGATCAGGGTGAGATGATCTTGAGCATCTTCGGATGATGTCGATAACGATAGAACATCGGGCCCGAAAGCGGCAAAGAATGCTTAAAGACCTTGACCCTGCATGCCCCCTCATCTATCATCCACCACGCCCGAATGGTGGGTTTTTCAGTGTGATTTCAAGCCAAATCACAGATAAGTAATTATAGCACCTGTGTGTGCGAGGTTTATCGCCTTTAGATGGCGTATGGAAATAATAGTATGTATGATGATAGACGTGGAGGGGGCTATGATAGGCCACCTCGTGAGATGCATGACGCGATATGTGCAGAATGTAAGCAGGCGACCCAGGTACCATTCAAGCCATCAGAGGATAGGCCAGTGTACTGCAGGGACTGCTATCAGAAGAGAAGGCCCCAGAGATATTAATGTTTTTCAATTAACCATCAACGGTATCCGTTGTATCTTATTGAATAATATTATCCTATCCTGTTTGACAGGATATCAGGACCTTATCCGAAACAAGGATAAGGTCCTTTTTTTTTAATTTTAATTACGCCTGGAGAAGATATTCTCCAATTTCGTTTCTCTTCCTATTCATTTCGAACTTCTGATATCCTTGAGAAGCTTATCGATCTCCTCGATGTGCGGACCGACACGGATCATGCATTCATCCTTGATCCCGGTGGCCATCTCCGAAGCTCCAGGGATAGTAAGTATCCTCTCCATCTCCTTCTGGAACCCTTCCATTGTGAGAAGTCCGATCTTCTCGATCCGATCTAAGCGTTCCTGAAATCCGTCCGGAGAGCCCCCATCTTCACCTATCGCCTTCTGGAACCCCTTCAGTTCTGGCACGAGTTCGGAATCCCCTCGAAGGCCCGGGGTGTGAAGGATTTCTGGCTTTCCAGATCTCCAACAGTACAGATAACATTCAAGAAACTCATATTGGAGATCTTCCTATTCACAACCTCATCTTCGTTATGGAAGGGGTCCCCCCATGGGATCTTTACGGGCGCCTCCTCCTGAGTGGGACCTTTCCCTGGAGCTGATGCTTCTCCCATCTCTCCAAAAGCCTCGCCCATGGCCCCCATCATGGCCCCACCGAGGTCGGCCATCAATTTCTCCATCATCTGCCCGGTTTTTTCCATCTGGGGGGTTATCCTCTCCTCGAACTGCCCCATGAACGGTTCCAGATGCTCCCCCGACCCCTCGATCGTGTCGATACGCTCGAACTCCGAATTGATCTCCTCATCGGCAAGGTAGTTCATATTCTGGAATTTCTCGATCTCTTCCCCCTTCTTGTCAGGGTCCATCGATAGGATCTCCTCAAACCATTTCTAAAGTGTTCTCACCGATGCGGTGATAAAGCCCACCATAAGGTCGACGATCTCCTGGCCATGTTCCTTCACATCATCAATGGTCTGGATCGATCGGAGCATATCCGGCGCTTTCTTCTTTGCTTTTTCAACCTCTTCCATGTTTTCACCATTTCGAGCAGTGAGAGCATCAATATCTAAAGGTAATTGAAATGCAAATTTACATTTTTCATCAATAGAGGCCCACTTAAGTCCATTTATTGCAAGATAAGATAGACGTAACTGAATAAACATAATGATCCACAACCATCATGCGCCTGTAAAAACTAGTGGAAACGAGGGAACGTCTCATACCTGATAATAAGGCTCGGGAAGTGGCGCCGATCCTCCAATCCACATCCTCTCTTCAGTTCCCATAGAGATCATCATAACTATGGTTATTTTGATCGTAATGGTCATATATTGATCCCTCTGGATACTGAACATTCTCACCTATTATCCCCTGTGTACCATCATTCATCATGGGGTCCTCATTTTGTTCCTGGGTTGCAATGGTCGTATCCTCCTTTGGTAGAGTTGTATCGTCTGTTGGTTTTTTCCTTGTAAGAACTATGAGCAGGATGGCGATCACAACAAGCACCACGATAATACAAACGATCACAATTGCTAGAACTGGTCCATTTCCCTTCTCTTTTTTATCTTCGACCTCCTGAACTGGAGCTGTTATTACCTTGGGCAATGTAGTATTGATATTCCCCGACATATCCTCACAGTGGAAGATATATGTCAGATCCTGATACTGATCCGTGCCGATCCTTATATTGAGAGTATATGGATTCGGCCCAACCATCAAGGTATTCTGGTGTGATCCATTTCCGAACCAATATTCCACGAGAACCTTGTCAATACCGTCATCATCCATCACATCAAGAACGAACAGGAAATCCGCTCC
>JAUVLN010000122.1 GCA_030600725.1 Thermoplasmatota archaeon
ACTGCCTCGGGTCCGAATTGTCCCAGTATATTCGATCTTTTCAGATCCCGGATGAACTCGGTTAGGCCATCCCCCTTCAAACCGCTGGTTTCGGAGATGATCGATCGCGATACCGTTTTTCTGCTCTTGAGAAGGGACAGCAGCTCATCAGGGATATCTGGAGGGCGTTGGGATAGGAGGGTGAAGACCCGAGCCCATTTGGGATGTCCTGCCCTTCTTTCTCCATAGGCGTAATATGGGACCACAGCCCCTCCTTTCACGGCCGACCTGAGATCCGAAAACCTGATCCTGTCGGACCTCAGCAGTATCTCCAAGGGGCTTGTAAAAAAAGGTACTGATCTCAGGATAGAGGACGCCCCCATCCCCTTGGGCATGTCCGATCTCATCCTGAACATCATGATATCCTTTAACTTGAGTGGGAAGGTGCCACCTTCGATCTCATTTGGCAGTGGGATGTATTTGTTCGATCCTCCTGCCTCAACCTCTATCAGTTCTCCCCTTTCCGCCATGTCCATTAGCTCATCCTCGGCTTCTGTTATCGAGATCCCGTTCTCCTTTGCGATATCGAAGGGGTCGATGATCTGATCGATCATACCCGAGATCAGTGCGAGAGTAGTATCACTGAATTTGAGATCATGCCTCTTGAGAACCAGGGGTTCCTGATCCGATGTGTCCTCCGATCCGGTTTCACCGTCTGAGGAGGGAAGACATGGTTTCTCCATGATCTCCCCCTTCCATCCTCTGATGATCCCGGAGCCTATGATGTTGGGTATTGCCGACCTGGGAAGAATTCGGAGTTCTATTCCCTTCCCCAGCTCCTTCACAATATCCTCTGCGGACTTGAGATCCACCTTCTCCATCAGAACCTCCTTCACGGCCTCATCGCCCAGAAGTAGGAGTCCGGTCAGCGGATCGTTGTGATCTCTTGTCCTATCCTTTTCGTACCATGTCCTTTTCAATAGATCGATAAGCCTCTCGACCCGTTTTCTTCTGTAGATCGGACTGGTTTCCTTGCCCCTGAACCTGTTGAGAACAAGCAGTGATTTCATCAGGCAGTGGGTGAACCTGGACCTGAACATGCTGGAAGTGAAGATCAATCTCAGTGCGAGGTCGTGGAACTGGTCACCTCCGAAAGCCTGTATTATCTCCTGTTCTTTCAGTGGAGTGGGAGAGGAGACGGCAAAGCCATCGTCACCTGCGACATAATCCACCCTCGCACCGATGTTCCTGCGGATTCCATACGCCAATACACGCCCCAACGGCTCAGTGATCTTACGTCCCAGTGGAATATGGAAGATGTAGATCGATCGCCCCCTGCGTGCTTTCACCTGTTCGACAGGGATCCTGTTATTGGTAGGTACCAGAGAGCCTTCTTTCTGGTGATCGAGCAGGCCCCCCAGGATATCCAAACCCGGATCGTCTATCGTTAGCTCTATCCCGCCCTCCTGATCGACCGTCCATGAATTGATATCGTTTTTATATATGTCGTAGATCCTCCTTCCGACATTCAAGGGTCTGGATCTTACCTCGCCGGTCCAGGAGGGCACTGTGGGGGCAGCATCCGGATCTTCACTGACCAGTATCTTGGACCCTGTGAAGGATTTCACCCTGTAGGATCTGGAGCCGAGCAGGATGACATCCCCCTCGTACAATGCTTCACCGAAATTCCGGGATAGGTCACCTATCCTCTTTTTCGACCTTTCATCCATCACCCAGTATTTGTTCTCCTTCGGAATGGTCCCACAGTTAAGGTAGAAAGCCTGTCTCGTCCCCCTTCTTGGCTTGTATCTGCCATCCGGACCTTTCCACATCCTTGGTGGAGGTTGATATGACATTCGAAGCCTTTCGGATAGGAGGGATAGAACGGCCCTCACATCCTTCATCCGTACCTCTTTGTACGGGAAGGCGCGTTTGGATATGTGGAACAGCTCTTTATCATTGATGCCCTCTTCCGATATCGATAGTCCGATCGCGAATTGGCCGAGGACATCCATGGGTCCCTTCGGGGATATCAAGGGGTCCAGATCACCTCTCTTGGCCGCGTTCACGGTAGCTATGGATTCGATGAGGTCCGATCCGTTGGTGGGATAGATAACTCCTATCGAGGTTTCCCCCATCCCATGACCGGACCTACCGAAGCGCTGCAGCATTCGGGATGGGTCCTTCGGAGAGGATATCTGATACACCTCCTTTACACGGCCGATATCTATGCCAAGCTCCAGTGAGGTGGATGATATTACCCCATCAAGATCGCCCCTCTTCAAGCCCTCCTCGGCCTCTCTTCTAACATCCACGCCGAGGGACCCGTGATGCGGGGCAACAGCCCGTTCCTCGTTTTGGATAAGGGAATAAGCCATCTCCTCGGCTCGAGCCCTTGTATTGTGGAAAACGACGATGGCCCCGTCCTTCCTCTCCAGAACCCTTCCAATATCCTCTGTGATACGCTGATGAATATCTGGATCATCCTCCCAACCGCGCATCATGGTTTTGATCCTGACCTTCATCCTTTTATCACCGGATCTGTGTACTATGGTTACAGGTCTTGCTTTTCCCTTTTCATCCTGGCCTCCGACATATCTAGCTGCCCTTGATATGGGCTTTATCGTCGCTGAAAGGCCCACGCGTACAGGTGAGGGCAGGCCTCCGGATGTGATCAGGTCATTCAACTGTTCCAGGTTCAATGATAGCAGCGCACCGCGCTTTGAGCTCACCATCTCGTGAACCTCATCTACTATCACATACCTGACATCCCGGAGTATCTCTCTCGCCTTCGAACAAAGCATCAACAGTAGATTCTCAGGTGTTGTGACGATGAGGTCCGGTGGGTGTTTGAGCATCCTTCGTCTCTCGCTCTGGGGTACATCACCCGTCCTTAACCCTATCTGGAGTTTAGAGGAGTTTTGATCTGGTGTAGCCCTTCTTCCCCTTCCCCTAACATCGGATTTTCCGGGAATCTCTCCGATGCCCGATGAGAGTTTGGTCAGGGAATTAACAATATCAACACCCATTGCCTTCATCGGGGATATGTACAGGATCACAACGTTTTCCCTCTTACACCTGCCCGATACTATGGAATCGATACCAGGTAGGACGGCAGAAAGGGTCTTGCCAGTACCCGTTGGGGACGCCACAAGAACATTTTCACCTCTTTTTATCGCATCCCAGGCCTCTTCCTGGAGCTGGGTTGGCCTACCTATGTTCTCCTGGAACCAATTTGATATTCGTGGGTCATAACCCTTAAGGGTCTGCTGATCGATCCCGTGTTTATCTTCAGGCATGTTCAACCTTTATCCTATTAAAACAGTTCCGATAGGAAGGGCACCATAATATGCTTTTGGGTTCAGATCACCGAAGAATGATTTATCAATATGCTTGACGATAAAGGCCCAGATCATGCCGGGTCAGCAATTGGTGAAGATGATGTCTGTTCGGATCGGGAAACCATTCAACTGGGTGAAAGGTTGGGCCTCCTCGGCCGTCATCACCTTCTGCGTATTGACCCTTCTTGCGTTCAATTTGATCGCATTGGGGCTGTCGGTTCCCAAGGTGATCGATGCAGCTCCAAGGGAATATGGGTCGGGACTTGAGGGTTCCCTCTATCTACCTTACGTGCCGGACTCAACCGAAGAGATGGAGATCTTTATTGAAGAGAATGTTACAGAGGGTGAGCCTTTTCGATTTTCCATGACCTTTCCCGATGCTAGAATACCTTACGGCCAGCCACATCTAGAGCTTACAAATGGAAGTTCGAAACACTCATATCTATTGGGGGCAGGGTATGCGGAGGACGGCAAATATCGATTATCTTTACTGGTTCCCGGATTGCCATATTCGGGATTCTGGGATCTAAGGTTGATCCTGTCCGTTGGGGGTCCTTCCAATCCGCATGTCCAGGCGTTGGATATCGGGTCGGTCCCGATCTTGAGAGGTTCTGGTGAAAGACCGATAATAATGCCCGACCTCGATGGGTACCTGACATTCAACGGATCGGTGTCATTTACCAGATTCGGTGGACCGGGGGGTGGGGATATCTGGTTTCAGGTGGACGGAGGAGGTATCGAACCGATGTTATCCACCGATGAAGGATATCGCGTCGCGATCGGTCGGCCTGGAGTTGGATGGCATCAGGGGAGGGTGATCTGGGATCCCGAAAATATCACCAATGGTCATGATTTCCTGTTCAGGGAGGCCGATCCCGATCCGGGTTATGATGAGATCGACATCGCATTTGAAAGGGCGGTCCGGGGTGAAGATGAGCTATACGGTCAAAAACACGAACGGGTGGTGTTTGTTAAAGGCGATCCCATTCAACTTTTCGAGTCAACCTATTACATGGTTAACATTTCCCTGTTTGAAGAACCGGGTGGAAACTTGAGCGGTATATCCTCCGATCTAATTCCTTATGCTACTGCACCCATGATGACGATCGGTTACGAGGATGTCCTTATCCCACTACAGCTTATCTCCGGTGACTCTAACTACGGGGGAATTATTCCAATCAACACCGACGAGGTCGAGATCTCCATTATCTTGAAGTGCAGCGGCCGATCGTCCAACTCATCCCACATGGAGGTCCCGGTCGTCCTGATGAAGGACCACGCACCATCCCTTGAGATCGAACCGGACCCCTATCTTTTTCCATACGAGAGTGTGGATCGTAGATTGACCATCTCCCCGGGATTGGCCATATCCTATGGAAGGAGATTCGCCGAGGACCCTATTGTGTTATTGTCCTCCGAGAAGCTGGATCTCACCAGTTCTGAGAGTTCTGAAGGGGTCAAGTGGAGTGTCGTTCTATCGGATGATTGTATGAAGGATGGAGGTGCACTCTCCCTTGAGGCCCGCACAGAATATTCCGTTATTACCTGTGTTCTACTGATATTCCCTTTTCCTCCATTTCTCATCGGTATTCCTCCTTTGTTCATCGGTTGGTCCCTGGTGGGTTGGTTCCTGCTGACCTCTGTTATTATTGTGTGGGCGTCGATTACATTGATCCTCAGGAATAGGCCGTTTTTTCGAAAGGGGTCTCCAGAACCGGGTGATCTGGAGAATGCCCTATCGAATTGGGGTCCGGTGGAGACCTCACGGGTATTCTCAGCGGTGATCTTCTTCAGCATTGCGGTCTATTTTCTGTTCCAGATGCTTGAGCAGCCCACTCCAACTCCTACATTGCTATCCTCCAGCGTCCCGGTCTGGATAAGGTTGATCAGCCTGGCTGAGGCATCGGTTTGGGAGGAGTTCTCCGGAAGGCTTCTTCTCATGGGTCTGCCCCTTGCAATCATTCGTGGGATTCAATCAAAAAGGTTTTTCGATCCTCGACAATTACTGGGAGGATCCGGGAATTTCGGAAGAAGTGAGGTCGGCCTGATCATCATTTCTGCCCTATCCTTTGGAATGGCCCATCTTGGATGGGGGCCATGGAAGGTAGTGCCGACCTTCGTCTCGGGATTGTTGTTCGGTTATCTATTTGTGAAGGTCGGCCTTCACGCAACTGTCGTGATGCATTTTCTCATTGATTATCTGGGTTTTATTGAAGAGCTTGCTGGGTTCGGTGGAACTATCTCCACTCTCATCATTCTTTTCCTGGGCCTTGTCGGATGTCTGCTACTTGGAGATTATCTTTTCAGGGGGACTGGAACAATATCCCGGATGATCATAAAAAAGACCCTTCCACCTTACTTCTTCCTGATCTTTCATTCCTTTTTATCCCTTCTACTGGCTTATCTACTGTTCCGGGTAAGAGGGATGGATGCCGTGGTGGTTTTCATCGCATCAGTACCATTAATGGATATTGCTGGCTTTATCATTCATAAAAATGGGATTTTCGACATCGGGAAAGGTATCGTTTATTTCTCATCCCTGATAACAACGGCCCTGGGTCCGATAGGTACGGCCTGGATATATTCATCGCAGGATGATCATGATCGCCCCTTATAATATGGAAAGGCATCCTTTCGATGCCTATCTGCAATCTTCACATAAATACCTGCATTTTCCAGCGCCATATCCTCGAATTTCGGGTCGGTCTTCCTGACCTTGCCGGGAACCCCAAGGACCATGCTATGTGGTGGGATATCACTGTTTGGTGGAACGACCGCACCCGCTCCGATTATACAGCCGTCCCCGATCACCGCCCCATTCAGGATGGTCGATCTGATGCCGATAATGCATCTATTTCCAACTGTGCATCCATGAACGATCGCGCCGTGTCCAATGGTGACATCATCCCCTATCGACACCGGATAGTTCGAGTCAACATGTATGATAACCCCATCCTGGACGCTTGTCCTGTTTCCGATCCTGATGGAGTTCTCATCCCCCCTGATAACCGCATAAAGCCATACGGAGGATCCATTTCCGATCCACACATCCCCGATAATTCTGGAATCCGGATGTACAAAACACCCTTTGGACACATTCGGCTCCTTTACGATGAACATCTCACTCACCTTACATGTGGTTAGATTGCTTGGGTATTTGAATATATCCCAGGGATTTCCCAATTAAAATGCGATTTATGAAAACTATTATATATTTACCATTTGCTTTGGTTCTGTACCAT
>JAUVLN010000139.1 GCA_030600725.1 Thermoplasmatota archaeon
GATGCTTCTCGCCTACAATGATCTGTATTTCGGGGGCCCCTTCAACTCCGGGTACCAGATGGATATGCAGATAACTGTTTCAACTGGCGTATCGGAGGAGAACACGACCATAACCGAAGAGCCCTCAGAATCATTTCTCGAATCCTACTTCGAGTATTCCCGGGAGGACCTTGATAACATCCCGAGGGTCATGTCGCTTCTATTTTTTCTCCATGCCCCCCTTCTTCTCATGTTCGCAGCAGTACCTTTTGCGCTTCGTATCAGGGGAAAACGGTATCTTACGATCTCGTTACTTGCCTGGATCGCATCGATATTCGTGATATATCTCTCCCAGGGATGGGCGGGGGGCTGGGTGGGTAACGATGCGAGGTCCATGGAGGATATGAGATATTATCTGCCGGCCCTGCCGCCCGCCACCATTCTCCTTGGGGCCTTGCTGGCGGAGACCTTCAAGATCGGGCCCAGGTTGAAAGGGTCCGGACTTCCCGGGCCGTTGAAGAGGATCACCGTCCCCGGTATGATCACCATTGTCGTTGTATCGTTTCTAATGATATCCGGCGTGGCAGTGGGAATGTACGGGGTCGATCAGCAGGTGGATAGGATCGATGGTGTGATCGATCAGCAGAAACCTCCGGATCAGAATGGACCACCGCCGAACGGAAACCCCATCATGGACATAGAACAGCAAATACCTCCAGGTGGGGGCATGGAGGAGGGAGACGAGCTCTTCCACCCTGTTGAGCTGCAGTGGACCCTTCCTCTGCTTTTGTTGTCGATGGTGCACATCCTGATCTGTGGGATGTACCTTGCATGGAAAGGGCCCGGGAAGGATCATATTGGGGAAGAATAGCGACTCAAGATCGGCCTTTTCCGAGGTTCGAACTCAATTCGATCCTCCTTAAAATTGAGGTGATACAGAATTCAATTGGGTCCAAAAGGTTTATTTAGCGTTGGAACTCATAACGGTAACCATGGTTACCGGAATGGCCATTACCCGTCGTGAGATAGAATATATAACGGACAATCAAGGGTGGGTACTGCTCTATGGCCGAAGAAAGGTTGGAAAAACATTCCTTGTTAGAAATTTCATCAAGCACGATGATTATATTCTGATAAAAAGAGGCGGAGGGGCCCTTTTCGAGAAAGGACCTGTGAGGTCCTGTGATGATAACAAGATGGCCATGGCCCTTATCATTGACCGTATCCAGGATGGAAAGACCATTGTGATCGACGAATTTCAAAGGCTCCCCGATGAGTTTCTGGATAGGTTACAGATGGTCCATCCCAGGGGACGTGTACTTCTCCTAGGATCTTCCATGAAGGTGGCCAAGGAGCTTCTTTCCTCCAGATCACCTCTCCTTGGCCTTCTCGGCGAGGTGAAGATGGGGCTTCTTTCCCCTTCGGAGATATTCATTGGACTTTCAGAGGTCATGCCCGCCCAAAAAGCCCTTGAATTGGGAACCTACCTGAGAGATCCGTGGTCCATTCCATATCTTGGGGGCTCTCCCTCCGAGACGATGATCAGGATATTGAACAGATCAAAGGAGGCGATAACTGCGCTCATCGGTGAGATATTCCTCTCCGATGAAAGATACCTTTCAAGGGTATATGAAGGGATACTACGATCCCTCGCAGATGGAAAAACGACCTTGAAGGAGGTGGCGGACCAGCTTCATTCCAGGGGATTGATCAAGGCGAACGATCCATCCTTGATCAGGCAGTATGTGTTGATAATGAGCTCAATGGACCTGATCCAGAAGATACCTGTCAACAACAAGAAGGGAAATTACTATTCCATAAGGTCGAAGATCATGGACCTCTACTATTATATCGATGAGAAATATGGATTGGACCTTGGTGGGATGGACCTTGCAATGGAAGTGTACAAGGAGAGGTCCCCCAGACATATCGAATCGTTCATCGGGGAGCTTCTTGCCGAGATCATGGGCGGGGTCTTCGAGTACCAGATGGACCCTGATAAGGAGCTGGATATCATGATAAAGAGAAGGAACAGGATAATCCTTGCAGGAGAGGTGAAATGGTCTGACAGGGTGAGAAAAAAGGATATCGATTCCTTTTCAGGGAAAGTGGAAGGGCTGAAATGTAAAAAGGTGCTGATCTCAAAGAAGCGTATCTCCGTGGATAACATCGGATCGTTGACACCTGAGGACCTTCTGGAAATGGCAAAGAAAATAAAACGGTAAAAATGAGGCCAGGGTAGGAGCGTAAGGTTCAAGCTCCAACATCATGTTCTGTTCCCGTATGCATTGTTCGGATGCCCATTTGGGATGTTATTCTTCCAATGAGTCTGTTTGGCATTTCCTCGATTTGACCACCAATACGATGATGACGACCATGATCAGGAGCAGGGCGATCCCGGCGATCAAATAGAGTCCAATATTTGACTCCTTATCCTCAGTATCCGTCGATCCATCGACATTTGGGTCTGTTTCCTGTTTGTACTCGTCGAGGTTTGAAATGCCGTCGCCATCCGAATCCAGCGCTGCATCCGTTGGATCATCAGGATCGAGTCCGTGTTCCAATTCCCATGAGTCAGGCATGCCGTCGCCGTCCGTATCGGTCAGGTTGTCGTCAGGGATCGCCTTCACAACGATCGAAAAGGTATGGTGGATCTCAACGGTTCCATCAGATGCTGTGACGGTTACAGTGTATGTTCCAACAACAGGAGAGGTCCAGCTGATCACACCGGTTCCGCTGTCAATAGTGATATCGGAGGTAGGTGTGGTCTCTATGGAATAGGTGATAATATCACCGTCAATATCTGTCGCTGTACACTCAAGGGTCAGCTCTTCTCCCTCGGTGAGGTCCTGATCAGTTGGTGTCAGGGACCAGACAGGAATATCGTTAACGTCGATCACCATCAGGGTGTAGTTAAGCGAGTGTGATCCACCGTATCCGTCAGTGACCGTTATGTTGACCCAGAATATGCCCACATCATCATTGTCCGGTGTCCCCTCTAACCTGGAACCATTCAGTTCGATCCAGTCCGGTCCGAAGACCAGGGTCCAGTTTAATATATCACCAGCATCCACATCTGTTGCAGTTAAATTAAATTCATATGCAACATCCTCGGTTGCATTGGGAAGTGATCTGGTCTCGATAACCGGAGCATCATTTGTATTGTTCACGGTAAGTGTGAAATTGAGGCTGTCCGAACCACCCTGATCATCCAGGACCTTGATGTTGACCCAGAATGTGCCCACATCGGAGTTGCCTGGAGTTCCATTTAGGTAGGTTCCGTTCAGCTCAAGCCAATCTGCATTTGTATCCATCGACCAGGTGAGATCGATCGCAACGGGGTCCTCGTCGGTAGCATCAAGGAAAATAGAGTAGAGTTCGTCCTGAAGCGTTGTATTTAATGGAGTTATTATGATGATCGGGTCATCGTTTGTGTTCAACACAACGATCGTAAAGTTCTGCCAGTCGCTTCCACCGTTGCCGTCATCCACGGAGACATTGACCTCATTGATTCCAACGTCTATGTTACGAGGTGTCCCCATCAACGTATTGGTGGTGGTGTTGAGTTCCAACCATGTCGGCCCTGACTCCAGTGCCCAGGTGAGCGTGTCTCCTGTGGGATCTACGTCTATCGCAGAGAGGGGCATGGAATAGATGGCGTCCTCCGTTGCATTGAGTATTGTGAAGTTTATCTCGGGAGCATCATTTGTGTTCTGCACGGTCAATGTTAAGCTTCTTACTGTATCGTTTCCTTCTCTACCATCATCCGCGGTTATCTCTACCCAGAATTCTCCCACATCTTCGTTTAACGGGGTCCCGGAAAGAACGCCCTCGGCTGTCATTGATAGCCATGTTCCCGCGTTGGTTTGCATGGACCAGCTGACATATGTGCTGTCCGGTAAGAAGACTTCTGCTGAATATGCAACCGAATATGGGGAGTCCTCTATGGCAAGGGCCGTATCCGAGGACGTTATCTGAGGGCTCGTATATGGGATATCTCTCAAGAATGGATATGAATGATCCTCAACGATATCCCAGACCAGATCCAGATCCCAGGTTGCATTGGTGAATGTGCTCTTGGTCTTCATCTCGGCGGTGGTCTTTCCAGTCCCCCCATCGCTTGTGGCCATCCCGGAGGTCTCTGTGTCCCAGAAACAGTTCTCGGCAGTGCTGGTACTGTCGGTGAATCCGGTGAACCCACCGATATAGAGATCTGTTCCGGTGACGTTTCCTGTAGCGTAGCAGTTTGAAATCGTGCTGCTATCAACATTATGTCCCATGAACCCGCCGGTAAAATTTGCTCCGTTTACGCTGCCGGTAGCGTAGCTGTTTGAAATCGTGATGCAATTCCAAATATATCCCATGAACCCGCCAACATAATCTGCTCCGCTTACGCTGCCGGTAGCGTAGCAGTTTGAAGCCGCGCCGCCACTTGTGACCTCTCCAAAGAGCCCACCTACATAATCGCCTCCGATGACATTTCCCGAGGCAGAGCAGTTCTCGACCGAGCCCCTTTGAACGGTAGCTATGAGGCCTCCAACATCATAGTCAGTACAGCTGACGTCTCCCGAGGCAGAGCAGTTTGATACCAGGCCTCCATTGTCTCCCACTAGCCCACCGACCACATACTCCCCTCTGACGTTTCCCGATGCAGAGCAGTTTGAGACCAGGCCATCACTGCCTCCTATAAGTCCCCCTATATATCCTCGTGTGCCGCTGACGTTTCCCGAGGCAGAGCAGTTTGAGACCGAACCGTCACCTTGGTTGTATCCCATGAGACTTCCGAGGTCCCCAGCTCCATTGACGTTTCCTGTGGAATGGCAGTTTGAGACCGTGCCGTCGTTACTTCCAAGTATCCCGCCCATATCCGAATTACCGCTGACATTGCCAGTGGCATAGCAGTTCTCGACCGTGCCGTAGTTTCTACCCGCGAGCCCGCCGGCGTAATAATTTCCGCTGATATTAATATCGTGCAGACCGATATTGTTCAAGTTTGCCTCCGCCTCGAGGACACCGAACAATCCCACATAATTTGTAGCGATCAGGTTGATGAAGAGGTCTGTGATGTTGCATCCTTGTCCGTCCAGGGATCCCGTGAACCCGTTCCAAAGTTCTCCAATCGGTTCAAAACCTTCACCCGCGTTCCAACCAACTGTGGCGGATGCGTCGATATCGTTGGTCAGTATATAGTGTGCGCTGATGTCTGAACTTATATTCTGAAGCTGAGTCACATTGGCTATCTGATATGGGTCCCCGATAGATCCATCTCCACCTGCGAACGCTCTTGTATTCTCAGCTTCTGCTGGTTCCACAAGGCCTCCAGATGATATGGCCAACAGGCCCAAGAAACCTGCAGATATCAATGCCAATACCAAGAGTAGTGAATATGTTTTTTGATTATGCAATAGACCATCCCCATTATGCATGAAAATCTGTTCTGTAATTTAGTATTTTTGATAGGACCTATCATTCCCTCTCTGGTCCTATCCTCATCTATTAGGCCTTCATCTTCATCACGTATAAGGTCCTCATGACAACATCATATCTCACTGAAATCAAAACCTTTATTTACAATAATGGTCATTATACAAATGATGATTATTGCCAGGCCGGGTGAAGAGTCACTCATCAACAGAGCGAGATGGGTTCTGGTATACGGACGAAGGAAGACCGGAAAGACCTTTCTTTGCACCAGGTTCAAGGAACATGATGAATATTTCTTTGTAAAAAGGGACCGGAGCATCATTGAATTAAAAAGCATGACGGAAATGGTCTATTCAACGTTCCGTGAGATACTGATCCGCAGCATCTCTTCCGGGAGGTCCGTGGCCGTGGATGAATTCCATAGGCTCGGTGCGGACTTTCAGGAACTACTTCATTTGCTTGAGCAGAAAGGTAAGTTGACCTTGATCTCTTCGACGCTTCACCTCTCGAGAGAACTGATAAGCCCTTCTTCACCCCTGCTTGGCAAATTCGGCGAGGCAAATATCAGGATGATCGATCTGCAGGATGTATTGAATGAACTAAAGAGCAAGATATCGAACAAAAAAGAACTTGTCGAGACGGCAATAATCCTGAGAGAACCTCTGTATTGAAGGTGAAGTTGCCGCAAGATCCGCGAGGCGTAACCTCCCGAATTCTTACCCTAAAGGATGCCGAGCATCAGCACATTACCAAAGTACTGGACAGGACCAACTGGCGTATTAAAGGGCCTCATGGTGCTGCTGAACTATTGGGATTGAAACCCTCCACCTT
>JAUVLN010000084.1 GCA_030600725.1 Thermoplasmatota archaeon
GAGGTGCCCGCAGAACGTTTCCCCCGTGGACATCCTCTTCACGCTGAAGAACCTGGCGGTCGCCAACGGGAAGCAGGTTCCCGGAGCTTACACGGCATGGCTGCAGTCGATCATGACGATGGGACTCCTTCAGGACGTTCAGGAGATCTCCATCGGGGATGACAGGGTGGTGAAAAGGGAAGATCTGGGCCTTCCCGAGCTCTCCAAACCCAAGGATGCGGCCGTGTTCCAGATGGCCTTTGCCGGTGTGGCCATGGAGAAGATGTGAGGCGGTCGTTATGAATACGTTTTCCCTGTATCCCGGATGTCTGATGCCCACGGAACAGTATGCTTACGAGCTCTCCCTGAGGGCGGTACTGTCTCACCTCGACGTTGAACTCATTGACCTGGAGAACATCTGCTGCTGCGGGGAACCCATAAAGTCCATGAACCAGTTCCTGACCCTGTACCTCTCCGCACGGAACATGGCGATAGCAGAAAAGGAAGGTAAGGGCCTCCTCGTCCCATGTCCCATATGCCATTTCGCCCTCAGCGAGACGAAGCGTATATTGAGTAGCGACAGGGAGCTTCGCGGCAAGGTCAACGAGAAGCTGCAGGCCGAGTCGCTTACCTACAGGGGAGATATCGAGATCCTCCACACGGTGGACCTCCTCCACGATATAATAGGATTGGACCGGATCAAGGAGGCGGTAAGGAAACCGCTTGAGGGCCTCAAATTGGCCCCCCATTACGGATGCCATCTTCACAGGCCCAGCGATATCGGAAGGCCCACGGACGCGGAGAACCCGCAGAAGATGGATGCGATCATCCACGCCCTGGGCGCCACGACCGAGTATTACCCGGAGAAACTCGACTGCTGCGGCGCACTCCTTAACGCAAACCATCCGGATACGGCCCTTACCAAGACCGGACAGAAGCTCCAGGCGGTGCAGGAGCGGGGTTTCGACGGCCTGATCGACGTCTGCCCATGGTGTCAGAAGATGTTCGATTCAAGGCAGCAGAAGGCCGGGGAGGTGGTGGCTGTAAAACTGAAGGTCCCATCGCTCTATCTCACCCAGCTGATGGGGATAGCATTCGGCATGGAAAGGGAGAAGCTTGGGCTGCATCTCAACAAGAGCCCGGTAGAAGACCTTGAAAAGGGGGATGGGGGTGGAGGGGAATGAAGAGGCTGGGCGTCTTCGTCTGCCACTGCGGCATCAACATCTCATCGATGGTGGATGTCGAGGATGTGGCCGAGTACGCGAAGGGGCTGGACGGGGTGGAGGTTAGTACCGATTACAAGTACATGTGCTCCGATGTAGGGGCAACCCTGATCAAGGATTCCATCAAGGAGCACGACCTGGGCGGAGTGGTCGTAGCCTGCTGTTCGCCGAGGATGCACGAGCACACCTTCAGGAAGGTGACCCAGGACGGGGGCGTCAATGCATACAACCTCGAGATCGCCAACATACGGGAGCAGTGTTCCTGGGCCCACACCGATAAGGTCAGGGCCACCGAGAAGGCGAAGGCCCTGGTCAGGGCGGCAGCCACCAAGGCGCTTATGAACGAGTCCCTCGAAAGCTCCAGAACGAAGGTTACCCAGGAGGCACTGGTCGTGGGAGGGGGGATCGCAGGCATACAGGCGGCCCTGGACATCGCCGATATGGGATTCAAGGTCCACCTCGTGGAGAAGGAGACATCGATAGGTGGAAGGATGTCACAGCTGGATAAGACCTTCCCCACCCTGGACTGCTCATCCTGCATTCTGACCCCGAAGATGATGGAGGTGGCCAATCACCCGAAGGTGGAGCTGTTGACATACACGGAGATCGTCTCCGTCGAGGGCAGTATAGGGAATTACAGGGTCAAGGTCAAAAAGAAACCCAGATATGTCGATGTGGACAGATGTACCGGTTGCAACGACTGCGCACTCGCCTGCAGGATGAAGGACCGGGTGGAGGACGATTTCAACATGAAGATGTGGAATAGAGGCGCTATCTATATCCCATTCCCCCAGGCGATCCCCCTTAAGGCTACGGTAGACCCCGAAAGCTGTCTCATGCTGCGATTTGGAAAATGCGGCGATGGTCCACTCTGCGTCGATGCCTGCGAGGCGGGAGCCATCGATTTCGATCAGAAGGAGGAGGAGATGGAGATCAACGTCGGTTCCATCGTCGTGGCTACCGGCTACGACCTTATGGACCCCGAATCCATCTACGAATACGGCTACGCACGATCCAAGGATGTGATAACGACACTCGAGCTGGAGAGATTGATCAGTTCCTCCGGACCTACAAGAGGAAAGGTGGTGCTTCCCTCAAGCGGCGAGAGGCCGGAATCGATCACCTTCATCCTCTGTGTGGGCTCCAGGGACGAGACCCGGTGCTCGTGGTGCTGTAGGGTGGGATGCATGACTGCCCTCAAACAGATGTCCCTGCTCAGGGAGGAATTGGGCGAGGGGGTGGAGATAAACATCTGTTACACTGACATCAGATCCATCGGGAAGGGGCACGAGGAGTTTTACAGGGCCATCAGGGGCAAGAACACAAATTTCTTCAGGGGGCGCCCCTCCGAGGTGAGGGAGGAAGGGGATCATCTGAGGATCGATCTATTCGATACTACCACCAACAAGCTGTTCGAGATACACACCCGGATGGTGGTGCTGGTTCCTGCCATTGTCCCAAGGTCGGATTCGGAGGATCTCGCCAGAACGCTGAACCTCTCCAGGAGCGGAGACGGATTCCTCCTCGAGGCTCATCCGAAGCTGAGGCCCATGGACACCTTCGTCAACGGTGTGTTCATAGCGGGCTGCTGTCAGGGGCCGAAGGACATATCGGATTCGGTGTCCCAGGCGAGCGGGGCGGCTTCAAGGGCAGCCATCATTCTGTCCCAGGACGAGCTGGAGAACGACCCGCTGATCGCCTGGGTCGATCCGGAGATCTGCGTGGGCTGCGGCATATGCATCGAGATCTGTCCATATTCCGCCAGGAGCCTGAACGAGTTCACCAATATCGCGGAGGTGGACGAGGCCCTCTGCACAGGATGCGGGTCCTGCATAGCATCCTGTCCATCCAATGCATCCACTCACAAGAACTTCACCAAACAGCAGATCATACAGATGGTCGACAACATACTGTAATGTGGTTGAAATGAAAGACGAAGGTATCGATGCGGCAGAAGGATCGTCAATAAAGGGATCCGTGATGGTAATAGGGGCGGGCATCTCCGGGATCCAGTCATCCCTTGACCTCGCCGATTCCGGGTTCAAGGTCTATCTGGTGGACCGGGGATTGAGCATAGGCGGGACCATGGCCCAGCTGGATAAGACGTTCCCGACGAATGACTGCTCCATGTGCATCCTTGCCCCGAAACTGGTCTACACGGGCAGACACCGAAACATCGAGATCATAACGAAATCCGAGGTCAAGAAGATCAAGGGCGAGGTTGGGAACTTCCAGGTAACGCTCATGAAACACCCCCGGTTCGTGGACATGGACCTGTGCAACGGATGCGGGGACTGCGTGGAGCACTGCCCCGTGTCCATATTATCCGATTACAACGAGGGGCTGGATCTCAGGAAGGCCATATACCAGCCGTTCCCCCAGGCCATCCCGAACGTCTTCGCGATAGACAGATCGACTGAGAGGGCGCCCTGCAGGATCGAATGCCCAGCAGGTCTCAATGCACAGGGATTCATCGCATTGGCCTCCGAGGAGAAGTTCGCCGAGGCCTACGTGCTCATAAAGGAGAAAATGCCGCTTCCCGGCTCTCTTGGCAGGATCTGCTACCACCCCTGCGAGACGGAGTGCAACAGAAAGGAGGTGGACGAACCCATCTCGATATGCAACATCAGGAGGTTCATCGCCGATCACATATACAAACATCCGGAGGCCCTTGAGGAGTATATCAAAAGGCGGGATGAGAACCTATCCAAGATAGAGAACCGCGTCGAGGTAAAGGGAAGAGGGCATGAGAGGAGGATCGCGATCGTTGGTGCCGGTCCCGCCGGTCTGACGGCCGCCGTCGACCTCAAGAATATGGGATATCTCCCCACGATCTACGAGGCAAATGAAACATGCGGCGGTATGATGCATCAGGGGATCCCGGCCTACCGGTTGAACAAGGATTATCTGAAGAGGGAGATCGATCTTCTCATCGATGAGAACGATCTCCGGATCGAGAGCTCGAAGGCACTTGGGAAGGACTTCCACCTCTCCGACCTCAAGGAGAGGGGGCATGAGGCCGTCTTCCTGGGTCTTGGAGCGCCCACAAGCCGCTCGCTCGATATCCCCGGGATCGAGAGCGGGGGGGTTGACCACGGCATCGAATTCCTGAAAGGGGTTACCGACGGTAGATACGGAAAGGAGCACCTGAAAGGAGAGGAGGTGATCGTGATCGGCGGTGGGAACGTCGCCATAGACGTTGCCCGCTCCTCCGTCAGGCTGGGAGCGTCCGGGGTCAACATCGTCTGCCTGGAGAGCGAGAGGGAGATGCCCGCCCACAGGTGGGAGATAGAGGAGGCGATCGGGGAGGGGGTGCTGGTCCATACAAGCCTTGGTCCAGACAGGATACTGTCGGATGGCGGAAAGGTGACAGGACTCGAGTGCGTAAAATGCCTGAGCGTTTTCGATGAACGCAAACGCTTCAGCCCGAAATTTGACCGGGAATGTTCCCGGACATTACCGGGCACGAAACTGATCATTGCAATAGGGCAGGGGCCCGATACGCAGTTCCTGGGAGATGAGGGAGTTGAGCTGGACCCATCCGGGTGGATCAAGGTTGACAAGACCACCCTACAGACATCACTTGAATGGGTATTCGCCGGAGGAGATGTGGCAAGCGGCCCCGCATCCGCGGTGGAGGCCATCGGGGCCGGGCACGAGGCGGCGATATCGATCGACCGGTACCTGAACGGTGATGACCTCTCGGAGGGCAGGGAGGCCCGGAAGGAGGAAGGGGCGCCCATACCGGAGTCGTCGACAAGGGTCCCACGCGACAGGGAGAGGGCGCCATCCATATCCCCGGATAGGAGGAGGACGACCTTCGAGGAGGTGGAGGGGACCTTTGACCTGGAGGCGGTTGTCAACGAGGCCCGCAGATGCCTCAACTGCGGCGGATGCAGCGAATGCATGCAGTGCGTCGAGCACTGCCAGAGGGGGGCCATCGACCATAACATGACGGAAGTGACCGAGGAGTTGAACGTCGGGGCCGTGATACTGTCCCCCGGCTTCGATGAGTACGTTCCCCCCACGGGTGACTCGCTCGGATATCGCGTTTATCCAAACGTCCTGACCTCCATCGAGTTCGAGAGGATGCTCTCCGCCTCCGGGCCGTACAAGGGGCACGTAAAGAGGATCTCCGACGGGGAGACGCCGAAGAAGATCGCCTGGCTCCAGTGCGTCGGCTCCAGGGACGAGAGCTGTGATCACCCATACTGTTCCTCGGTCTGCTGCATGTATGCGACAAAGGAGGCCGTTATCGCGAAGGAGCATCTCTCCGGGGACCTCGAGACGCATATCTACTTCATGGACCACCGCTCGTTCGGCAAGGATTTCGACAGGTACTACGAGCGGAGCAAGGAGGAGTACGGGGTCGTCTACAGAAGGTCGCGCGTTCCCAGGGTGGAGCAGGACCGGGAGACGAAGGACCTGATCATAAGATACGTGGACGATGACGGTAAGGTCCGGAAGGAGAGATACGACATGGTCGTGCTCTCGGTGGGGATCCAGCCCTGTGAAACATTGGGAGATCTCTCCTCTGCGCTGGATATCAACCTGAACCGATACGGGTTCATAGAGACGGACGCGTACACGCCCGTGGAGACCTCCCGGGAGGGCGTATATGCATCGGGAACGGTGACGGAGCCGAAGGACATACCCGAGAGCGTCACACAGGCCTCCGCGGCGGCCGCGGACGCGGCGAAGGACATCACATCTGCCAGGGGGACGGAGGTAGTGGAGAAGAGCTACCCCTCCGAGAGGGACGTGATGTCGGAGGTTCCCAGGATCGGCGTTTTCGTCTGCCACTGCGGGATCAATATAGGGGGCGTGATCGACGTTCCCGGCGTGGTGGAGTATGCGAAGGCCCTCCCCTATGTGGTCCTTTCCGACGACAACCTCTTCACCTGCTCGCAGGATTCCCAGGAGAGGGTCAAGGAGAAGATCGTGGAGCTGGGGCTGAACAGGGTGGTGATCGCCTCATGCACCCCAAGGACGCATGAGCCCCTGTTCCAGGATACCCTGCGCGAGGCCGGCCTGAACCCCCATCTATTCGAGATGGCGAACCTTAGGGACCAGAACTCATGGGTCCACAGGGACGATCCGGATAGGGCGACCGAAAAGGCGAAGGACTTGGTCAGGATGGCCGTAATGAAGGCTGCGGAGCTCTTTTCTGTATCTCACACCAGGATCCCGGTCAACCACGACGCCCTCGTCATTGGAGGGGGCATAGCCGGTATGACGGCGGCCCTCTCCCTGGGTGATCAGGGTTTCCGGACATACCTGGTGGAGAGGGAGAACGAGCTTGGAGGGCACCTCAGGCAGATACACCTGGGGGTCAGCGGGGAGGACCCGCAGAAGCTCCTGAAGGATACAGTCGAGAGGGTGACAACCCATCCCAATATCAAGGTGTACGCCGGAACCCGGATAGAGGAGATCGGCGGTTATGTGGGTAATTTCGATTCGAATCTGAAGGTGGAGGGAACCGCCGAGAATGTGTTGATCTCACATGGCGCCGTGATAGTGGCGACGGGCGCCCTGCCCTACGAACCCACGGAATACGGCTATGGGCAGAATGACAACGTGCTCACCCAGACGGACCTGGAGACCATGCTTGCCGCGGGCGGAGAGTCGCTCGAGGATGTAAAGGAGATGGTGATGATCCAGTGCATCGGGTCGAGGAACGAGGAGCACCCCTACTGCAGCCGGGTCTGCTGCAGCAACGCCATCAAGAACGCGCTCAAGCTCAGGGAGGTAGACCCCTCCGCCACCATATACATCCTCTATCGGGATATCAGGACATACGGATACAGGGAGGATACCCTCTACAGGAAAGCCAGGGAGAAGGGCATCATATTCCTCAGGTTCGAGGAGGGAGATGATCCGGTGATGGAGGAGAAGGAGGGTAAGATGACCATCACCCTGAAGGAGAGGGTGCTTGGAAGGGATATCATTCTCCATCCGGATAAACTGGTCCTCAGCAGGGGGATCGTCCCGCAGGACAACACCGACCTATCCCGGCAGCTGAAGGTGCCTCTGAACTCCGATTCGTTCTTCTCCGAGGCCCATGTTAAATTGAGGCCGGTGGACTTCTCCGCGGATGGGATATTCCTGTGCGGTATGGCCCACTCCCCGAGGTTCATCGAGGAGGCCATAATACAGGCGAAGGCCACAGCGGCCAGGGCCGTAACGATCCTCTCCAGGGAGAGCCTCGAGACCCTCGGGAACATCTCCCACGTGAACCCCAGGTACTGTGCGGGATGCAGGATGTGCATAGATGTCTGCCCCTACGATGCGATCGATTTCGACCAGGAGAAGAGAATAGCCGTGGTCAACGAGATCCTCTGCCAGGGGTGCGGAGCGTGTGCGACCGCCTGTCCGGGCGGGGTCTCACAGCAGAACACTTTCACCAAACGTCAGGTATTTGCGATGATAGATTCGTTCATGGAGGGATGATATGGGAGATTTCGAACCTAAGATCGTTGGCTTTCTCTGCAACTGGTGCTCCTACACGGGGGCGGACCTTGCGGGGACGAGCAGAATTCAGTATCCGCCGAACATCAGGGCCATACGGGTGATGTGCTCGAGCTCCGTAGACCCCATTTACGTCGTCAGGGCCCTCATGGAGGGGGCGGACGGGGTGCTTATCGGAGGGTGTCATCCGGGGGACTGCCATTACATCAACGGGAACTACAAGGCCCGAAGGAGGGTGGTCCTTCTGAAGAACATCCTGGAGACCCTGGGCATGGAGGAGGAGAGGGTGTGGATCCGGTGGGTCTCGGCATCCGAGGGGCAGAAGTTCGCCGATACGGTGGCCGAGATGGTGGATACGATAAAGAAGCTGGGTCCCAACCCGATTCCCACGAGGTGGGACGTATAGGGAGGTGTGATGATGGAAGGTATGATTCTGGTAAAGGACGGTAACATCGCATCCGGCTGCAACGAGCTGTTCAGGGGTTTCCTGACATCCGGCAGGCTTGACGCCCTGCTGGTATCCCGGGAAACGCCCAACGGGAAGATGGCATTCCCGGCATTGATATCGGACCCGGAGAGGCTGGGATCCGACATACTCTCTCCGATCCTGT
>JAUVLN010000256.1 GCA_030600725.1 Thermoplasmatota archaeon
CCTTCCACATCTCACACATCCGATCTTCCTTCCGAATGTCTTTTTCGGTTTCTCATCCGTCATTATTCCACCACCTCCACATTGAAATTCTTCAGTACGAACTCCTTCGCTTCCTCACTGGTGATCCTGTGGGACCTGGGAATGTGTCCCTTTGCGATCTTCCTCCTGGAAACCCGGGCCCCGGGCCTTGATAGCACGACGCTGATATCCATTCCGAAGATCCCTATATCCGGATCGTACCTCAACCCCTCAAAATCCGTATGGTCCGATATTCCAAAGGAAAAGTTACCCTCGGGATCGAAGGAATAACCCATGATCTTGTTGTCCTTGACCCAGAACGCCCTCTTCAGGAACGAGGGTGCATCCTCACCCCTGAGGGTGACCTTGCATCCTATGGGCATCCCCAGCCTTACGCCAAGGTCCCTGTTCGTGGTCCTTGATATCGTCTGTGTCGGCTTGTGTGATGTGAGAAGGGTGACCACCTTCTCCGCTCGAGCAAGCTTGTCCCCGGCTTCCCCTACTCCGATGTTGATCACGACCTTCGATATCTCGATCTTTCTCATCGGGTTCTCCCTGGCCCCTCCCTCATCGCCGCTCATATTATACTCACCTCACCCGAGCTTATCTGGGAGGTCTCGTCACCTACCACGAAAACATAATCCATGATCGTATTGAACCCCTCGTGGAACTCCACCAGATTGGGTCCGGGATTCGACGTTACCTCCGTTCCCTTGATCCTGCATATCGTTCCGATATGGGCCCCACCCGTCAGGAGGGCGAGATTACTCTCCTTCAGGTCAAGCTTTTCCATGATCTTCTGATCGGGAAGTGAGATCTTCAACACGTCACCGGTCTTGTATGTGTCCTTTACCACCAGGAGGTTCCTGCCGTCGTGAAGGTTCAGCTGTATCTTTCCCCCCTTCACCCCTACCTTGTTCATGATCCTGACGAGCTTCCATGTTGACTGGGATCTCTCGATCTTTGTGAGGACCATCTGTCCTCTGGGATTGAGCATCACCCTGTAATGGGAATCGATCTTTGGTATGGATATGACATCCATAAGGCCCACCGGGTGTTTGTAATTCACCTTGACATCGCCGTCCACCACGATCTCCCTCTGGCCCAGTATCTTCTTCACTTCAGAGGAGGTGTTTCCGAGCTTCAATATATCCCTCAGGGCAACCATGAGGGGGATCGATAACTCCTTTGAATGCGGGCCCGGGGACGGCTTCACCGCCCATACCTCGGCCTTCCTCGGTATGGCCCACGACCTGGGGATCACGTATCTCTTGAGATGCTTTGAATTTTTTGTCATCTTGTTTCCTCCTCACTCATCCGACAGGCTCTTGAACCTCTCCTTTCTAATTACGTCTGACAGATCGATCTTGGTGACGACAAGGTTGGATGGGTCGAACCAGAGGGAGACCTCCTTGTTGTCCGCCTTCGAGATCAACGCTTTCTCGATTCCGACCCTTCTCTTCTTCGGATCAACGATCGAGATCTTTCCCTCGTGTCCTGTCCTGGATCCGCGGACCACCCTGACGGTGTCCCCTTTCCTTATCGTGATCCTCTTGACACCGGTCCCTCCGTATTTTTCCCTATCCAGTGGGGCCTTCATCTCCTTGCTCCTGACATGCATGGGGGCAGTTGCCCTCGCCTTGTGCTGTTTTCGGGGCTGTTTCGATGTAGTGTTCATCCTTCATACCTCCTCACACAATGATCGATGCGGTTGCGGCTATACGGGACCATCTCTCTGCGGCCTCCTTCGCCACAGGGCCCTTGATGTCAGACCCTTTGGTCTCCCCGTTCGGGGCGGTCAACACAACAGCGTTATCGGCGAATGATACCATGAGCCCGTCAGGTCGCCTGAACGGCCTTCTCTGCCTCACAATAACCGCCGGAAACAGCTGCTTCCTCATCTCCGGGCTGCCTTTCTTTACGCTGACAATTACCATATCCCCAACTCCGGCGCGGGGATACCTTCTCTTGGTGCCGTGGTATTTCAGTACCTGGACGATCTCCACGATCTTGGCACCGGTGTTGTCAACACAGGGACATTTCGTTCCTATCTGCAAACCCCGTGTCTGTTTTCCGGCCAATCCCTTCATCTCAGATCCTCCCCAGAACAACGAACGAGGTTCCCTTTGAAAGCGGCCTGCATTCCATGATCTTGACCATGTCGCCCACCTCGAGATCGATACAGGGGGGGAGGTGGGCCAGATACCTTGAGGTCCTCTTCTCGTACCTCTGGTATTTCTTCACATAGTGCCTCCTCTCCCTCTTCACCACCACGGTTCCCTTCATCTTGGTCGACACGACCTGAACATCCAAGGATATGCCCCTGACCGATAATCTACCGTGAAAGGGACAGTTCTTATCTTCACATGATCTCTTTGGGGAGGACATCTCGATCCCGATGTTCCTCGCCAGTGGGGCCTTTGCGGCTTTCTTCACCCGCTTTACCGCGACTACGGATTTATTGACCCTCTTCACCGGTAAGGTCTTCTTCCCCTGGACAACGTCTATCTCCGCGGCCGATTCCGTCTTCTTGGTGATCTTCTTCGCCTCGGAGGCCTTCGGCTGCGCCTTCTTCGGGGCAGACGTCTTAACTTCTTCTTTCTTCACCATTCCTAACCACCTTTCTCTATCGTTACAACATAATCTTCATCTACAGCTTCGGAGCATCCACCCGGAGCGGGCTCCACCGGTCCACATTTCTCTTTAGATTTCTCTTGATCCGATCCTCGGGTCTGAACATGAGGAGATCCCCATCCAGGGCAACTGTGGTTGGGCCTTCTCTGAGGTCGACCTGTATCTCCAACCTTGAACCTTTCTTGGGCAGGGTGATCGTCCTCTCTCCCTCGATAAAAGATAGGGTGTTTCTGGTCTCGTCCACCAGAAGACCCCCGCGACCTATCAGCCCTCCATCCGTATGGTCGAGGACCCTCATGGACGAGCCTATCAGCTCCCTCATGTACAGATTCCTCACAGGATGGACCCCTCGCTGTTTTCCCATTTCAATCACTCTTTGATATTCGTATATCCCTTCTCCTTGAGGGCGGCAGTAGCCTTCTTCTTGTGGTCCCCCTGAAGCTCGATGATACCGTCCTTGACAGTGCCGCCGGCCGCACATTTGTTCTTGAGGAACCTGGCAAGATCATCCAGATCGATATCGGATGGATCGATCCCCGAGATTATTGTGACCATCTTTCCGTACCGTCTCTTTGTCGTGGTTATCCTGATATCCTGCTGTTCCCTGGCGATGTTCTCGCAGGCGCAGATCTCAACGGGCAAACCACAGTTGGGACAGATCTCTGGCATTATATCTCACCCTCCTCTCTCATCACGGTTACTATCCTTGCAATATTGGTCCTGAGGGACCTGATCTTTCCGGGACTCGGAGGTGCACCGCCCATTGCGGCAACTCCCCTCTCCCTCAACAGCTCGTCCCTCAGCTCTTCGAGCTTCAGG
>JAUVLN010000300.1 GCA_030600725.1 Thermoplasmatota archaeon
GATATTAGCGAATATCGGACCTGGTCTGAATTTGAACTCGTTGTCTTTCTCATCATAGATATAGGTCCCGGTAATATCCGAAGGAAGCAGATCAGGAGTGAACTGAATACGCCTGTATTTGCATCCAAGGGTATCGGCGAAGGTCATAACCATCAGGGACTTTGCAGTACCCGGGAAATCCTCAAAGAGGATATGACCATCGGCCAGGATCGACAGGAGAACATGCTCCAGTACGTTCCTCTTACCTATGATAGCCTTCTCAACCTCGGCGATTAGGGCGAAAGAGGTGGCTGATACACCTTTTATCGCTCTCTGCACCTCGGGTGATGTCGTGGTTTTCTTAGCTCCAGGAGCAGCGGGAGGCCTTGCTGCAGGTGCAGCTCTCTGTTGTGCAGGCCCTTTTGGGGGCGCTACAGCTCCTCCTCCTGAAGGCAGTCGTGCCTGTGGCAAGGGTTGGGTTCCATCCGGTGTCATATCTCATCACCTATTTTATCCATTATATTGCTTGGATCTTCTTTATTTTCTCCATTAATCTCTTGATCTCCTGTGCCGAATAGGTACGATCCTTGTTCTGGATCAACTCTATCAGCTCTGGATCCTTAATTGTAGCCATGATGGTTGATTCGTTGAGCGAGGAGAACTCCTCTGGACTCAAGCCCCGTTTTAGACGTATCTTCTCCCTAGCGGCCAGACGCAATCTCACGGTCTGCAGGTTTACATCGGAAGGCATCTGATTCCTCGGAGATAGGACCGATATATCGAACCTGTGCGCCCAGCTCTCCTTATCCTTGATCAACAGAGCGGTTAAGATCAACAGGAATCCGATCTGAACGATTATCGGATATGCATAATATGGAGATGAGGTGAGGTAACCTGTAACCTCCATAACACCATATATGGGCTTGAGAATATGACTTGGCTCTATATGCCTGCTCTCATCGATCAGGATGAGGTTGGTCTCTCCCTGTTTAGCAGGGCAAAGACGTCTGACCAGATCAAGAAGGAACTGCTGATTGTCATAATCATACTTGGGCTTGCCCTCCATATCATCATCCAACCAGGGATGAGCTACCTCTTCCCTTGACCAGAAATCAGGGGTATTGTCCATTAGATCGTTTGCATCCTTTGCATCCCGTTCGTGGATATCCCCGGTCTCCCTTAGGATCTCCCGATCCTCATCGATCAGGCCGTCGCCGTCATCATCCTCGCCATTACCGATCGGATCCCAGGGAAGGTTGACATCGTATGATATATGGTTCAATTCGTAAAGGTCCTTCATGAATATGGAGGGATCAGATATGAATACAATAGATCCGAGCTCGGTGATCACCTTGTCCGCATCCTGGTTCAATTCCCTGACCCTGTATTTCTTCGGATCGTTGGAAACCTTTCTTATTGTCTCCATCGATTCCCCTGAGATGATATCCACCGCTCCCGAGCCGTCGTCGGCAACCGGGAGCTCCACACATATCTGGATCTCATTCCCTATGGAGGAGACCTCATCGGCGTTTTCGCCCTTGAGCTCTTCAATGGAGGGTATCGAAAGCATCCCGTCGTCATTCATATCAATAAATGACTTGGATGATCCATACGCCCAGATCCAGGGATTCACCGAGGAGGACAATCCTGTTGGTTTGTAGGTGATCAATTCGTAGGTTTGAAGGTCCTCATCGATGATGTCCAACCGATCGATCTCACCGTCGCCGTTATCATCATCATTTGACTTGCCGTCAATCCACTCAAGGTCAATGCTCCTATGTCCGTTCCATAGGATATCGGCGTCGCCGCCGGTTCGAAATACGACATCGTCATCTATCGGGTCCTCATCAATGCCCTCATCCTCGTTATCCACAACTCCATCGTTGTCGTTATCCCTCAGATCCTTGCTAAGACGGGCGTTGTCCCTATCATCATCGTAATTTCTGGAGCTCCCGGTGTTATCATCCTCATCGATCTTACCGTCTGCATCCTGATCATCATCCCATACGCCATCTCCATAGGGATGGTCCTTTGTCCAGACCTTTACCCCGTCCTTGTCGTATATATCCGAACCCATATGGGCATGAACAATGGTGTAATTTGCGTTGGTATCGAAGGACTCGTCGTAGAACTGTCCACCATAGAAGGTCACACCGAAATCCTTTGCGAGTTGATTCGCGTTGCCGAAGTCATCGGCGATGATCGCATGTCCGCCTCTTGCCAGGAAACTCTCAATGGCGGTTATCTCATCCTGTGTGTAGGCCCTCTCAATACCCACTGCAATGTATACCGTGGTTTTGGGATCGATCAGGTCTCCAAGAAGAAGTGTGGGTGTGGAGACTATTGATCTTACCCTGTAATCGTATACGCCGTCGTCCGAACCGCTTCCCTCGTAGAAGATGGAACCCTGGGTATTGTAATTCAACTTCTCCAGATCATCTACGAACGGTTTGATGTCGCTGAAACTGTCGTCATATGCTGAGAACCTTGGATCCGTATCATCGGTAATTCCGACGGCTGCGAAGGAAAATGAGAGCATGGGATAGACCAGGAAAAGAAGTCCCAGTACTACAGCAACACCTATAGCGATATAGTCCTTGTAGTTGAGTTTCATCTGTCGTCCCCCTACCGTTCCTTCAATACTACCTCGGTTTCCACGAATTCCTCGTCCTGAAGTTCCATCTGTCTCAGTGCGGATTCCTCATCGAGCATTATATTATCAAGGCTATTCTCCACATTCCTGAGACATCCGATGGCCTTATCCCTGTGGCCCTCACCGATCACGTGCTTTGAATACCTGGCCTCCTCGAGCAGGTCGAGGAAGGAATCCAAAGCCCTGTCATCTATAGGTAGGGCCGTTCTCACGGCATCTTCGAAC
>JAUVLN010000185.1 GCA_030600725.1 Thermoplasmatota archaeon
GGAGCCGGCCTTCAGTGAAGAGCTGATGGAAGAGATGGAAGGAAAGGACCTTCTGATTCATTTCATCGAGTCCATGATGGACCTCATTGAGAATGAAACGATCTTCACCAGGTTCTTCTGGTCCATCTTCGACGAGGCCATGAGGAGGAAAGAGGACACCGGTATCTGGCTGGAGTTCCTGAACAGCTATGTCTCCATGGTGGAAAAGATCTACAGAGGAATGGGTGTCAAGGACCCGTATATGAAGTCTTTGCTCCTACTTTCCAACATGGATGGGATCGCCCTCTATTATGCGATGTTGAAGGAGACGGGAACCGAGATCGACCTTGGGGCAATGAAAGATGAACTTATCAGAACATACGTCACATTCGATGAGGAGGCCAGAAAATGAACATAATAGAAGTAAAGGGAGTGAAGAGGACGTTCAACCTTGGTGAGGTCGAGGTCCAGGCCCTCAAAGGTATTGATCTCGAGGTGAAAAAGGGCGAGTTCCTCGTGATCCTGGGGCCCAGCGGCTCGGGTAAGACAACACTGCTGAACTGCCTCGGAGGGATAGATACGCCCACTTCAGGATCGATCGTGGTTGAGGGGAAGGATATCGTGGGTTTCAAAGAGGGGAAACTCTCGACCTACAGAAGGGATACGGTGGGCTGGATATTCCAGTTCTTCAACCTGATCCCATCGCTGACCTCCGCCGAGAATGTGGCCCTGACCCTCGAGATGGCCCACGACAGGAAGGATATGATGAAACGGGCCCGGGAAGCCCTTGACCTCGTCGGAATACCGGATAAGGCGAATATGTTCCCATCCCAGCTGAGCGGAGGGGAGCAGCAGAGGGTGGCGATCGCAAGGGCCCTTGTCAAGAACCCGAAGATCGTCCTTGCGGATGAGCCCACTGGCAACCTAGACTGGGTAACTGGGACCAGGATCGCCAAATTGATGAGGGACCTGAACAAACGTGAGGGGACCACCTTCGTGGTCGTATCCCACGACATCTCGATCACCGGGGTAGCTGACAGAGTGATCCACCTCCGGGACGGCAGGATCTCCGAAGATGAAGAGGCTACACTGGAGGCAAAGAAGGTGATGAGTGAATGATCATACTGATGAAAAAGGCGGTAAGGGATCTTCTCAGGTCGAAGATGAGGACCATCTCCATCATCATGGCCATTGCCCTATCGGTCAGCCTGGGGATCGGGCTCGTCAATGCGACCAGGGATGCCCTTGGATCCTTCGACAAGAGGCTCGATGACACCAACTACGAGGATATCGACATCCTATTCGACATGTCGGAGGTGCAGCTGGAGGATATCAGGGCGATCGATGGTGTTGACCAGGTAAGCGGAAGGATATTCCTTGAAACACAAGCTCAATATGGAGAGGAGCGGTACAAGACACATTGGATAGCGTCCCCGTACATGGAGGGAAAGCCGTATGCCCTTATCAATGGTTACCAGATCGCCGAGGGTGGCCCCTTCAGCTCCCCAATATCAGGGGAGGGCCTGGTGGGGAACCTCTTCGCAGGCGGAAATGACCTGAAGGTCGGTGAGGAGGTCACAATATATGCTGACAATATCACGATACCTCTCACCGTTTCAGGGATCGTCACATCACCGGAATACATCTACGTCGTGAGCGATACGGGATGGCCCGAGCCAGCGCTTCTCATGCCTCTCTTCACCACATACGAGACGGCGATAAAGGAGCTGAACCTGACCGGATCGACGTTCAATGAGGTTCTGATCACCGTGAAACCGGGGTACGATCAGGATGAGGTCAAGGCACAGGTGGTCATGTATCTCACCGGAAATGGGATCCGTGTGACGAAATCCCTCCTGGGAACGGAGGAACTTGACTATCAGTTTTCAAGGGCGGACGCAAAAGGGATGGGACAGATGGGGTGGGTCTTCGGGGTGATCATCCTCGCAGTCACCGCCGTGGTGATCTACAACTCCCTTGCCAGGTTGATCGCCTCCCAGCGCCCATATATTGGCGTTATGGGCGCGCTTGGGGGAAGGAGGAGCGACATCATACTCCACTACTGTCTCTTCGGCGCCCTGATGGGGACCATGGGGGCAATAATTGGAGTGCCGCTGGGGATCGCCATGTCATATCTGATAATGATAATGTATGCTTCAGTGATCGGGTTGATGGAACCTGTCACTACCATCTTCTGGATATACCCCCTGATCTTCGGGCTGATAGGCATACTTATCTCCACCCTTGGTGCGTTCCTGGGTTCATTGAAGGTGATCGGCATAGGCCCCCGCGCCGCGCTCACCTCGCAGTACAACAACCAGGACTTCTCCAAAAAGCCCATTCTGGAGAGGCTTTTCGATATCATCGCCTACAGAAGGCCAATACTTCCGAGAGTTCCTCTGAGGAATCTAAGCAGGCACAAGGTCAGGACCGGAATCACCATGATATCGCTTGCCTTCTCGTTCCTGCTGGTGTTCTCGTGCCTCACAATGGCCCTGAGCTTCACTCAACCAGTGGAGGACAACTATGAGAAATACGAGACCTGGGACCTGAAAGCCATGATGGTTCAGGATATGAGCAGAGACGAGGCCGGGGTCATACTTATGGGGGCGGATTTCAAGGACACTGGAGCAGAGGTGGCCCTTGATTGCTTCACCCCCATTATCAGGGGGGACGATATGGAGTTCGTCCACATACAGGCTTTCTCAGGGGGATCGAACCTGAGGAAATACAACGTCATCGAGGGGGAGAAGGATTTCAATAGAGGGGTACTTGTTGGATCCGTACTCGCCAGCAACCTGGATATCGAAGTTGATTCCACCATATTATTCCAGCTGGGAAATAAAACTACCACCACTGTGGTGACCGGGATAACAGGAGAGCTAATGGATGATTCCATTCTGATGTCTCTTGATCAGGCCGAGGATCTTCTCCTCACCGGAGGAGCGTTGAACTCCATAATCCTGAATATGGGGGGGAATTCGAAGGATGATCTGGAAGCCTCTCTGAGGGAGTACTTTCCCATAGCCAATTTCGCCTACTCGGACGATGTCGTCCGTGGGATAGAGGGCATGCTGGAGGGATTGGTTGCGATGTTCTCAATATTCATCATCTTCGGGATCATATCCGAGGTCCTGTTCGTCTCAACAACGGTAGTGCTCAACATCCTGGACCGGGAGATGGAGTTCATATCACTCCGTGCAATAGGGACCAAGCCGGGGAAGATCAGAAGGATGATAGTGACGGAGACACTGATCCTGCTTGCAGGCGGCCTGGCAATTGGCCTCCCCCTTGGTGTGATGACGACCAGGTGGGCCATGGCGTACATGGTTGAGGGAATGATGTACTACGTTCTCGAGGTGCCTTTCTTGGTTTACGTCATTACGGCGGCGATAGCCATATTGTCGGCTGTAATAGCCTCATACATGAGCGCAAACCACATAACGAAGGTCAAGCTCTCCGATGCGATCAGACAGAGGGCTGTTACATAAATAAATAAAAAAAGCCCCGGCAATAACCGGGGCCATGTATGTTCTTTACATTCTGCCTATCAGATCATCTTCTTGGACTTGAGCAGTATCGCCACGCCCACGAGAATGACCACCAGGAGGAGCATGATCAGCAGCGTGCTCACGACCGGGTAGTCGTTCACAACAGCCACGACCATATTGCCTCCAGCAATATCAACGGTCCTTTTGATCTCGTTGTTGTTGCCGGACCCGCCGTGTGCGGTCTCATCCCTGCTCTCTATCACCGTGTTGTCAGGATCTATGACGATCTTGACCTCGTGCTCGCCGGCCTCTGCGACCCATGAGAATATAACCGTCTTCTCATCACCGCTCTCGTTCTTGACCGTCCTGAGCGTCGTGGTCTTCTTCTTCACACCGTCTATGACAAGCTGAACATCGACGTTCTCCGCGGGAATGTCCCCGGAGTTCTTCACCTTGACGATGATGGTCAACACATCTCCGACGGTAGCATCACTTCCTCTTGCGGATGTCCCACCGGAGAACTCGATATCTCCCACGAACTCCAGGTCCGGGAAGAGAACGGTCACGTTGAATGTCACCGTTTCCCAGTCGTTCGGCCCACCGAGGCCGCGTCCGGAGACCACCACGGGGTTCACCTTCTCACCGAGCTCGTTTGGCGGGGCCTTGAGTACAAGATGTACCCATGCCACCATGCCCTTGTCGAGAACCAGTTTGATCTCCCTCATCTCCTCTACGGCGCCTCCATCCGTGGTTGTGTAGTTCGGCGTGTAGTACAGATCCAACCCGATGTTGGATACCGGTATCGGGTTGTGGAAGTTGAAGGTCCGGATGTTCTGGGTGAAGTCAGGCGTGTTTGCGACAGCGACGAACTTGCCCTCCCAAAGGTCGTAGAGGGACATCATCGCGTCCGTGATGGGATCGTATTCCTGGCCGACCTTCAGAACGACCTCCTCCAGGCCGTTACCGTAGTTCGCCACCTTCACGATGAAGGGCTTCTCCAGTTTGGGCTGGAGGTTCACCCCATCTATGACATTCTCACCTTCCTCGTTGGTCACACGTAGGTCGTAGGTCTGGTTGACATAGACGACCACATAGACCACCTTGTTCGATCCTTCACCGGTCAGATTGACACCGACGACATATCGGTCTGTCCTCGTATCAACGGGTATCTTGATGCGTCCCGTTACGAAGATGTTGGCCTCGAAGTCAAGGGGTACCTCGTACTTCTGGTATCCCTCTGTGTTGTAGAACGTGAGGTTCCAGTCGAGCCGTATCTCGTAGGCGGTGGGTTTGATCACGTCCTCACCGTTGCCCAGATTGGAGATCTGGACATGGAAGTACGCCGAGGTGCCCGGGTTCACCTTCACACCCTCTTTCTCCAACACCACCGCATCGAATTCGTAAACGTGGTTCACGATCACCGTTAGCGGTGCTGACGCATCCAGATTTGTAGCATCGACTATCACACCCCTGACATTGAGAACGAGCTTGCTGTTGGCCTGTGCCCAACCCGGGGCCTTGA
>JAUVLN010000012.1 GCA_030600725.1 Thermoplasmatota archaeon
TGGACAAGGTCGGTTTCTGGGCAGTGGAAATGTGGGGGGGCGCCACATTCGACGTTCCTCTCAGGTTCCTGAACCAGAGCCCATGGGAGAGGCTGAGGATCATAAGGAAGAAGATGCCAAACACGAAGCTGATGATGCTCCTTCGCGCGCAGAACATCGTCGCCTACAGGAACTTTCCCGACGACATCGTTCAGAAGTTCGTCCACCATGCCCACAAGAACGGCATCGACGTATTCAGGGTCTTCGACGCCCTGAACGACCTTCGGAACATGGAGGTGCCCATGAAGGCCGTCAAGACCGAAGGCGCCCATCTTCAAGCCTGCGTATCATATACAATCTCACCCATTCATACAACGGAGTATTACATCAAGTTCATGCAGGACCTGGAGAAGATGGGGTCGGACTCCATCTGTATAAAGGACATGGCCGGCATGATCTCGCCAAAGAGGGCCTACGATATCATCAAGGGCTACAAGGACCGGGGCGGCAAGTGCCCCGTTGACCTTCACTCCCACTCGACATCCGGAATGACCGGGCTGGCCTATCAGAGGGCGGCCGACGCAGGTGTGGATGTGGTCGATACCGATATGTCCCCCATTGCAGAGGGGACCGGACATCCCGCAACGGAGTCCGTCGTTCTGGCGTTCAAGGAGACGGAATGGGATACCGGCCTCGATGTGGATCTCCTCATGGAGATCAGGGGCCACTTCAGGAAAGTTGCAAAAAAGTACAGGCATCTGATAAGGATGGAGGCGCTCAGGCCGGACCCGTCCATAGTGATGCATCAGATCCCCGGAGGGATGATCTCCAACCTGGTCTCCCAGCTGGAGATGCAGGGGGCGATCAACAGGCTAGATGACGTGCTCCACGAGATACAAACGGTCAGGGAGGAGCTCGGATATCCCCCCCTGGTGACGCCCACCTCACAGGTTGTGGGGGTTCAGGCCGTGATGAACGTCCTCTTCGGCAGGTACAAGAACCTCCCCAAGGAGACGCTGGACTACGTGAAGGGGATGTATGGAAAATCCCCCGCACCGATCTCCGACGAGATCAAGGAGCTGATCCTCGGCCCCAACTGGAAGGATCAGATCATCACCTGCAGGCCGGCAGACCTTCTCGAGCCCGAGTGGGACCTCAGGGAAAAGGAGCTCAAGGATATGGGGTTGTACAAGGAGCCGGAGGACGTACTGATCTATGCGATATATCCCCAGGTTGGACTCAAGTTCCTCAAGGGTGAGGCCGTACCCGAGTTCACGTCAGAGGACCTTCCACTCCCCATCGATCACCCGGCAACCAAGGCTTTCGTGAAGTCTTTCTTCCCCGAGCTCAAGGATCTTTATCTCTATGAGGAGGAGCCAAAAGGCGGCGGACCCGCCGCCATACCCACGGAATTCGATGTCGAGGTCGACGGCGAGATGTTCGAGGTCAAGCTGAATCCGAAAGGCGGCTTCATAGTCGCCGGAGAGGGCGGCGGCGCCGAGGCCCCCCCGACCGATGTCGAGGGCGGTTTCAAAAGCCCCATGCAGGGAACGGTCCTCTCCATCAGGGTCGCAGAGGGCGACAAGGTGGAGGAGGGGCAGGTCGTCGCAACCGTCGAGGCGATGAAGATGGAGACCGAGGTCAAGGCGGACCACGGCGGCGAGGTGAAGAAGATCTACGCGGACGAGGGTGACGCGGTGGAGACCGGAACGCTGATGATGCAGATACTCTGAGGTGATGAAATGGCCAAAGAGGGTTTGATCAACAAGGTAATGGTGGCGAACCGCGGCGAGATCGCGATCCGCATAATGAGAGCATGCAAGGAGCTCAATATTGATACCGTGGCGGTATATTCGGATGCCGACAAGAACGCACTCTTCGTCAAGTACGCCGATGAGGCGTACAACATCGGCAAGGGGCCTGCCAGAATGAGCTATCTCGTGCAGGAGAAGCTCATCGACGTTGCGCTCAAGGCGGATGTGGAAGGTATCCATCCCGGATACGGGTTCCTCGCGGAGAATGCCGATTTCTGTAAATTATGCCATACGAACGGCATCGAGTTCATAGGACCCCCCGAGTCGGCGATGAGGCTGATGGGGTCCAAGATCGATGCAAAGACCTCGATGATAGAGGCGGGTGTTGCGGTGGTTCCGGGTGTGGTGAAGGCCATAGCGGACCATGAGAAGGCCAAGGATATCGCCAATGAGGTCGGATACCCCATCATGTTGAAAGCATCGGCAGGCGGCGGCGGCATCGGGATCAAGATGGTCTCGAATGATAATGAGATGGAAGAAACGCTTGATTCCATCAGGGTTCTCGCAAAGAACTCCTTCGGGGATGATTCCGTTTTCATCGAGAAATATATAGACGATCCAAGGCACATAGAGTTCCAGGTGATCGGTGACAAGAAAGGTAATGTGATCCACCTCTACGAGAGGGAATGCTCCGTCCAGAGGAGGAACCAGAAGCTGATCGAGGAGACCCCTTCCACCGCACTTGATCCGGACCTAAGAGAGGAGATGGGAAGGCAGGCCGTAACGGCGGCCAAGACCGCGGGATACTGGAACGCCGGCACCTGCGAGTTCATGTTCAAGGACGGGGAGTACTTCTTCCTTGAGATGAACACGAGGCTTCAGGTGGAGCACCCGATAACAGAGGAAGTGACCAGGACAGATATTGGCAGGGAGATGCTCTATGTCGCCTCCGGTCTCGATCTCAGCTATGCCCAGGAGGACATCACTCAGACAGGGCATGCAATCGAGTTCAGGCTCAATGCAGAGGACCCCCTGAACCAGTTCGCACCCGCCCCCGGTAAGATCATCAGGTATGCGGAGGCCTCCGGTCCAGGCATCAGGATCGACTCCGGTGTGTATCCAGGGTATACTATCCCACCATATTATGACTCCATGATAGCCAAGCTGATAGTCTGGGGAGAGGATAGGAACTACTGTATTGCAAGGTCAAAGAGGGCCCTGTGGGAGATGCAGATAAGCGGGGTGAGGACCAACATCCCATTCCACGAGGTCGTCCTGGAGCACCCCAACTTCATCAACGGGGACTACACCACTTCCTTCATACCCAGGTACAATATCATGGACATGGTGGTGGAGTACTACAGATCACAGAAGGCCCAGCAGGGCGGTGCTAAGAAGGCTGCCGCGATGGCAGCTGTTCAAGCTTTCATAGCCGGTGCTGCCCAGAACCAGAACAAACAGTGAAGTGAGATATCGGGGCTCCTTTGGGGGCCTATTTTTAACTTTTCCACCTGATAATTTAACCGTTTTCAAATATTATTTGAATGGTGCAAATATGAAGGACTGCGTTTCCATTTTTTCTTATAGGTCCAACACCTCATTTGGTCCAAGGTCAGGTTAATATATTTATACCTGATACTATGGCTTCATGGAACAAGCAGGCGATTATAGTTTTTCATCGATAAGCGAGGATACTGCTGAGGTGGAGAAGGAGGTCGAAGCTCCAACACCGTCATTTCCCACAGTAAAGTTCGTGATCATGTTGGTAACTGGATTTATTGGAGTCATCGTATCGCCTTTCTTTCTTGCCCCAATGGGGTTGATCACCGGGAATATGATATTGGGGGCGATCATGGTTTCCCTTGCACTTGGTGGAGTGTCCGGCTTCATTGGTGAAAGGTTTATAAAAATGGAGAGGAAGATCGGTTGGATAGGCATCGCCTTTTTAACGATCGTGATACTATTGATCGTGGTACCGATCATATATCTATTCCTATCTCCAATCTAGGATCTTGTAAGTAAAATCCATTAAAATATCCCCATATCCATAAGACCGCTGGAAGGATGGCCTTACGATCAAACAGCTGGTCAGAGTGCTGCATTTGAAGATAACAGAGAAAGTAAGCATACTATCATCTAATGTTATCTGCCTTTTAGAGAGAAACTACTGTGGCCCCAGCGATGTGCACTATGCAAAACGATATCAACCAACAAGGACATTTTTCCCGCATATGTGAATTTATGCCTTATAATTTATATCAAAGTTAAAAATCCTTTTAATATATATCAGCCGTAACAGGAATATGAGACGAAAGCACTTCTGGGCATGGACCATTTTCGTGGGTTTCGTCATAATGACACTGGGGAGCTTCATAGCATTCATACCATACGTGGGGCTCCCGATGATGCTTCTTGGAGTTGTTATCGTTTTAATCGCTATTCCCTTCCTTGTAAGTATATTGATCCGTGATAGGAAGAAGGATTACCTGGATATGGAAAAGGATATTTCAAAGGAGGATCTGAGACCATGAGATTGTCAAATTTGGATCACGTGCCGGGATACGAGGTCGTGGAGGACCTCGGGCTCGTCCGGGCGAACGTGGTGAGGGCAAAGCACGTGGGAAAGGACATAATAGCCAGCTTCAAGAACCTCGTGGGAGGGGAGCTCCGGGAATACACAGAGATGCTCTCCGAATCAAGGGAGATCGCCATATCTCGAATGAGCAAGAAGGCAGAGGAGCTTGGAGCGGATGCGGTCATCAATGTGCGGTTCATGACCTCGGGCATCGCCAACGGCGCTGCGGAGATCATGGCATACGGGACCGCGGTCAAGCTGAAAAGGAGATGAAGTGGTATCAGAGCCCTAGGAACATTACTACAAACCCGGATAGCATGATCGCCCCTCCTACGATAGAATGGATATTAGGCTCCAATTTTCCAAGTTTCACAGAGGATAGGCCCACTGTTGATAGAACTGTGCAAACCAAAGGCATGCGTCACCTTTTTTCAAGGCCGGAAACCACGAAGAGAATACCCTGAAAAGAATAATTAACCGGGATGCCATCAGGACTTGATATCATGGATGTTCTCGATAGGCCAAAGGGATCCGGCACGCAGGCGGAGATGATGAAGGACCCGCGCTGGAACACCGTCCCCCCTGTAGGGGACAGGCCGATCTCCAACAGGTGGAAGTTCCTCTTCCTCATCCTCGTTGTTTTCATGGTCAAACTGGTTATCTGGTCCATCTACCGCTGGTCCACGGGAAACCTTTCCATTTTCACGGACCCGGAGAACGGGAGGGCCCTTGTCTACTGGTCCTCCCTCTTCGCCAAACCTATCCTCCAGCTGGGCCCCGTGTTCTTTCTATGGTGGTATCTGTTCAGGGAGAAGGGGACGCCGTTCCGGTTCACCAGAAAGAACCTGACATCCTCAATTATATGGGGGTGCCTGGGAGGGTTGGTATTCTTCATAGTTGCAACCGCGATCTACGTGGGCCACATGAGGGTGATGGGATACGGAACCGATTTTCACATGGCCGCGGGGTGGGACGACTTAGGTTGGGGGCTCATAATCGCCATGATGTTCTCGTACATGATCTCCACAGGACCTGCAGAGGAGCTCTTCTCCCGGGGGTTCCTGCAGGACCAATCCGCCAGGGTCTTCTCCATCCCCATGGCGATCGGGTTCTCCACCGTTCTATTCGCCGTGGGACATCTGCCCATATCCATCATGATGTACAGGATGCCCCTGATCAATATCTTCTGGTACATGCTTATCCTGGTTTTAATGGGGGTATTCTTCTCGATCATCTATCACTGGTCCCGAAACATCGTCCTTGGGATCATCATACACGGCCTGTGGGACTGGTACCTCTCCTTATTCGGTATCAAAGGAGCGTTCACCACAGCTTTCATCGATAACGCCTCCACCAACTTCGGCAGGATAGACTTCATCAACACCGTACTGACCGCTGCGGTCATGCTTCCCTTCTTCTATCTGCTCTACCGCGTCTTCTGGAAGAGGTATACAGACGGCGACGATGGTCGGGTTAGATTCTTCGATGATATGAGGGACAGCCTGTGGAACCGCCCCTGGGTGAAGTGGATCCGATCGAGGGATCGGGGTACCTGGCCAAGGAGGCCGTGGATCGCCACGTTCACCGCGGTGGGCCTTTTCTGCCTGGCCATGCTCCCGCTCGCAGCGGTGGTAGGTACCGATGACCCCGAGTACAAGAGCGACAGGTACCAGGATCCGGTGGAGGGGCGGGATGTCTTCGATGTATACGACATACACGATTTCGGGAACCTCAACGAGGGGGGGGAGATAACCTACGAACTTGACGATCTCGGATATTCGATGTTCAGCGTCAACGTAACGGTAGAGTGGGCCGACGAACCCGCCGAGAGGCCCGGTTACAGGAACGGTGCGGATATATTCGAGGCCACTATCTCCGATGGGGGAGGGGTTCTCAAGACGATGACGGGATCGGGCGGTACGATCGATCTGGATCTCGATCTGGGAAAGGATGCCTCTTACAACGGAACCATCACGGTGACCCTTGTCCTGATCGATGCGGGCGATCAATCGGCCAGGATCGGGCCGGGCATCTTCCCGATAGAGGACACCTCCAACGATTACGCAATCGATATCGAATTCACCACCTGGCATTATATCGAAGGTACGGGGGACAGCCCGACGGTGAGATGGTGAGATCATCCCTTACCCGAGTTATCATCCATGTAGAACGATCCGTAATACTCCTCCTCATCCTCCGGCGTCCTCTCGACATGGGGTTCTCCCTTGCCCCGCTTTCCGGAAGCGGCGACCACAAGGAGAACGCCCATAAGGAGAGATATCATCACTATCGAAACGGCAGCGATCATGATCGCAAGACGGGTCAATAGAACATTGGTGGGCCCCTCCTTTCCCTCCGGCGTGAACGAGGAGATCTCGTAAGTGGGATCGTGGAATATCTCCCGGCCCCCCGGGAAGGAGAAGCCTGCGATTATGCCGATCCCCCTGAAGACGGCGCCGCCTGCGGTCTGATGGCTGACCCTCCGGGCCATGAATACCTGGAAGCGGGCCTCCTCGACCCTTCCGTCAACCTCAACCTCGCTGACCCATGTCAGTCTCCCCACCCTGTTCCAGGTATCGGATATGGAGAGCTGGTTCTCCGTCACGACCTTCGGGTCCTGGATGGCCTCGGAGATCACACCGTCATCCCCCTCGTATTCCACCGAGTCGTCCTCGCCGAGGGTCCTGCTCCCCTCCGATGTCCTGTACGAGGCGACCCCCCTTCCCAGTTCGGACAGCATCTCCAGATCCATCCATTCGTAAACCATGCGGTTGCAATTCGTGGCGAAGATGATCTCCGTGGAGAGGAGAAGCGCAGGGTTCCTGTTCCTCGGTGAGAAATCCCACCCCCTTATCATCTGATCATACTTGGTCCCGGCAGATAACGATGTGCCCCTGTAGATGCGTTGGCCCTCTGGTTTCAGGACCCGATCGTCCCCGGGTTCCGAAGAGACGGTGACCCTGTAGACGGGCACATCCATCTCCACGTTCTCCCTGGTAAGGGAGAAGTGGAATGTAAGCTCCACCCGGTCAACCACGGCATCCCTCATAATGGGCACCTCCAGCAGAGGAGTGACATATCCGAGGGCGGTTGTGGATAGCTTCACGGACCAGGTGATCGTACCGTTATCAAGTTCCTCCATCGCGATGTCTGTTGGCGTCCATGCCGCCTTGAGGGATGCTTTCTTGTATACTGGCTCGAACAATGGAACCTCGTCGGAGCCATCGACCGCATCCTCTTCGCCCCTGGCCTCCGATCTTCTGGAATCCCATGTTCCGTCGCCGTTGACGTCGTTGAACTCGTATATCATATTGAACTTTTGCGAATAGATGGTCTTGACCGGTATCGCCCTGTCCGACTGCAGTTTTTGGCCCCCCTCATCGTACACATCCGCCATTCCCAGGTATCTCGTATACAGGGATACGACGTGAACGAAGTTGGGGTTCTCTTCCGTTCCGAATAGAACGCCTATCATCGAATTCCCCTCAGGTGAGTGGATGCCTATGAACTCTCCTCCTCCCATTATGCCCTGAACGTCAGTCCTTGTGACGGCCAGGGAAGCGAACTCATCACGGGCTATTACCTCTGCCCCTTCCACACCATATGATATGGCGAGGGACGCCGATAGTACGGACAACATGATCAGGAGGGATACGGCCGTTCTCACAATCTGCATTATCATCACCTGTGAGGGAACATCCAACTGGAACCCTATATAAATAACGGGGAACTGTACCCTCTTGTATCACCTGATCTCCGGATCGATCGCCGATACTTTTCCCCATTAAAGATTAATATCTCTCATTCGTTTGGTATGCAGGATGACCTCCGTTCCCTCCCTCACCGTGGACGAGAAGATCTCCCTGGTCCTGATCCATCACATGAGGTTCCTGGAGGAGTTCGAGGTCCCTCCCGCATTGACACAGGAAGGGCTGGCATCCCTCACGGGCACCGCGAGACCGAACATCGCGAGGACCCTCAAGCGAATGGGTCAAAAGGGGCGAACCACGCAGAGACTCGCACACATAAGAGGCCACAGGAGGAGAAAGAAGGTATACTTCCTTTCGAACATGGGTTTCGAAGCGGCTCAAAAACTGAGCAGGGGGCTGGGTTCTCTCGAGATCTCGACGGAAAATGGAAAGGAGGAACTGGGCGATCTTGCGGAACGGCTGGAGATGTCGCTGATCGAAGCGTACATGTCCCTGGATAACGACCTCTATTTCAAACGTACCTCCTCGATAAAGGATCCTCCCGGATCGACCGAGGATGGGTTTTCTCCACCCGGAGGAGCTCAACTGCCCTATTCCGTCCCCGGAGAATTCCTCGGCAGGAATGTGGAGCTCAAGAGGTTGAAGGATTGGCTCGCACGGGACAGCTCAAGCTTCATGGTGATCCACGGCATGGCGGGGATAGGTAAAACCACCCTGATAGGCCATTTCTGCGCTTCACTCAAGGGCCGAAAGGTGATCTGGCACAGATCCACCCCCGGATCCTCCCGAGCCGGGGAGATCCACAACATACAGATCTCGATCAAGAGGGCGGGTATGAACTGCCCCGCGCTCGACGAGGTGACCACGGTCGCCGATCTCAACATCATCGACCCATTCGATGTTGCCTCATCTCTTGCCGCGGACCTTGATTCATGTGAAAGACACCTTCTGGTCCTGGACGACCTTCACCGCGCCTCGGAGGGGTTTCTGGATGTGATGAGGTCACTTGTTGATATCGCGCCACCTACAACGAGAATAGTTGTGACATCCCGAAGAAAGGGGGGTTTCTACAGCCGCAGGGATGTAATGGTGAGCGGCAAGATTGTGGAACTTCAGCTAACCGGGATAGACCGCGACCACAGCCTATCCATGCTGGGATCCAGGGGTTTCAGCAGCGAGGAGGCAGCCGCGATCTGGGCGAGGACCGAGGGGCATCCCATCGCACTCGATCTCGCCTCGTTGGGAGGGCCTGATGGTGTCGCAGGCTGTACTGCCCTGGATGAGGACGTGGAGGGATTCTTCCGGGAGGAGGTGCTTTCCCGGGTCAAGGGGGAGAGACTGGACGCCCTCCGGTTCATTTCCATATTCAGGTCTCCCCTTCCCGTTGGGTCCGCGGTCATCCGTGACGCGGGGATCGACCCCTCCGCCCTGGACCACCTCGTCGAGAGGTCCCTTCTCTCCAAATCATCAATGGGCTTTGAGGTTCACAGCTTAATAAGGTCGGTTGCGTCAAGCCGGATAACGGGCGAGGTCTGGAAAAGATATCACGCTCTTGCCGCGGAACACTACCTCAGGGACCGATCGGACCTCGGATCCGTTATCGAGGCGGTCTATCACCTCACCGCATGCGGGGACGGAAAGCGGCTGGTCGACATCCTGAGGAGCAGCGGAATGATGGCCTACAGGGAGGGTTTCCTTGAGATGGTGATGCTGCTTGATGGGTTCCGATGGGAAGGGGGCGACTCGGCGGACCGGGCGTGGTTCCTATACATGATGGGGCACGGCAAGGCCCTGATAGGCCTGTACGAGGATGCCGGGAGGTCCCTTGAGGAGGGCATCACCATCTATCGGAAGCTGAAACTGAAGGATGATCGGCTGCTCCTGGGCATCAAGGAGAGCATGGGGGGGGTCCTATCCGCCGTCAATGATCATGTGTCTGCCAGGAGATCGTTCCGGGAGGCATACGACATATTCAGGAAGATGGCCGGTCCCGGTGACGAGGATAACATCCGGGCGGTGGGAGCGCTGAACGGACTGGGCAGATCCTACCGGTCGACCAACGAGCCGGAGCAGGCGAGGAAATGGTTCTTGAAAGGGGTCGAACTTTCGGGCGATAGCGGGCTGGATGACATGTACTGCACCGCCCTGTTCGACCTGGGATGTACATTGTTGGAGCTGGAGGAGATCGAAAAAGCACGGGAGAGGTTGGAGGAGGGGTTGGAACTCGCCGTGGAATCGGGAGATGGAAGGCTGGAAGCCTCATTTCTGGACCGCCTGGGTTACCTCGAGGCCGGCGATGGGAACCTGGATGGGGGATTGGAACTGTACGAGAAAGCGCTGACCAGATCGATATCCTCATCCGGCATCCGGGAGACCGCGGGTCATTTCATGGACATCGCGGAGAGGTATCGCATTTCCAGGATGAACCGCCCCCTGGCGGAGAGGGTGATATCCTTCCTGAAACGGGGAAGGGGGGACGAGATGAGGGAGATCGCCAGGTTCTACGACCGGATCTGTTCCATCCAGAGAAGGAGGGGCAGCTTCGGAACCGAGGAGTTCCACAGGAGGGCCGTGGGAATGTTCAAGGGCCTTGACCTCCGGAAGCAGGAGGCGAAGGCGGGCAATAACCTCGCATTCGTACTGAAGAGGACCGGAAGGGAGGAGGATGCCCTCGGCACCTATCTGGAGGCTCTGATGGTATCAAAACGCGTGGGGGACCCCAAGGGGCAGGCGATCACCCATTTCAATATCGGAGTGGTTCTGAAGAAAATGGGAAGGGACAAGGGGGCCCGGGAACACCTGCAGCAGGCAGGATCCCTTTTTAAAAAGGAGAGCATGGAGAGACAGAGGAAGATGGCAAAGAGTGAATTGGACGATATCGGATGAGATCGATCCAATCGGACCGGACCATATCATCTTCTATTGGATCAATGCACTCCCTACTGAAAAGAATGAGATGAATTGCCCTGGTTGGAGTACATTTGGCATATGGGTCAGAAAGATTTAACCCATACACTTCAATTATAGTAGACACATCGGCCCGTATGAAGTGATACCATGTCCCCCGATCAAACACCATACTACAAGCGAAAGAAACTGATCGCCATAGGGATCATCTCGATCCTTGTAATATCCGGTTTGATCGCATTTCTGAGGATCCCGGCGGACGAGGATGAACTACCAAGGGCAACGATGGATGATCTCCTGAACTCTGTCTCCGTGAGAGCAGGAAATGATCCGGGTGCAACGATCGTCCAGAAAGAGCTCTCCTTCATGGTCCTTGCCGCAACACCCATTGCAGTCTATTACGAGAAAACAGAGAGGGTCAGCTCGCCCTTGCTATGCACGGGGGAAAACCCGGACACCCCCGACGAAGGTGCCTCGAAATCCACGAACGGTTTTCTGGAAGCTTACGGCGCTTCGGACATTCTTGGAATAGGCGAGATGCCGGAAGGGATCTCCGCAGGAAGCGTTGTCAACACACCCTGTGTTATGGAGATGACGACCAAACTGGCCGAGACCTACTGGAAGTCCTCCGACGGAGCAGTACTCGTGAAATGGGACCGGTCCGGTTACGAATATGCCGTGAACGCCGTTGTTATCGCCAGTTATCTGAACATACCCGTGATAGTCACCAAGTCCCAGCCCTCCCAGGTGGACAGGACCCTCTCCTCTCTGGGTGTAAAATATACGATAATCTGCGGGGAACTGAAGGGGTACGGCAGGATATGGCCCCTTGAAAGTAAAGAAGAGATCCAATCCATTATTGCCACCGGATACCCTGATACCAATGGGGATATGAGGTCGATCATGAGCGATCGTCTTGAAAGGGAAACGGACTATGTTGTGATGGCAAATCCGAACGATATAATGGTTCCGGAGGTTCTGGGATCGTTCGAGGAGACCTTCACTGGAACCGTAAAACATACCGATACGGGATCCACGTCATTCCCCACCTCGTCGTCAGATGCGCCGACATTTTACATAGATATACCCGAGGATCACGAATATGCCCGGGTCATCGTGGATTCGGAAATGGATTGTGTTCCTCCGAGAAATTTCGGAACAGCTCAATCACATGGTGAGAGGTCCTATGTATATTTCGGGATCGATGATGACGAGGACGGTCAAATGGTCCATGATACCGATGCAGAAAACGATGGACTTCATTTCATGTCGCCTTCCCTGGCATATTCTTATTCCGGGAGCGGATCCAGCGTCAAGGCAATATGTCATACGGACTACCCGATATTCAATTCGACCGGGAAGAAATGTATCCAGATCAAGGCTTCACTTGATTACAAGATCACACAGGATTCTCATCTGCCTGGCCCCGGATTCGTTGAGGAAGCCTTTGGTTCGGAGACCCCATTTTCCATTACCATCACGGTAGAGAAACTGGATTCTTACAATTATCCCCGCCTGGTCGGCGGGTCTTCCCTTGCCCCCTACCTTGCAGCTTTCCGCGGAGGGGTTGTTGTTGCAGATCCGTCATATTCCGTTCACGATGAGGAGATGATGTCAAATCCCAACTGCGGCGATCCTTCCGCGAACGAGGATATATACGAACAGATCAACATCAGGACCCTCAGGGCAAAGACCGACCTGAATGATCTGCTTGGCAAACTTGCAGGCGTGGACGGAGATGACTGGGAAGGGATAGCAGATGCTTACGGTTCAAGGGACCCATCCGATGTCATGTATGTTGGAATAATCGCGGACCCGTTCATGGTTCCCTGGCTCTACCATCAGAACACCCAGGGGGACTACGGAGAGTCAGAGGGATTCGGAACTCCATCCGATAACGGATACGGGAACATTGATGTGGACCCGGATAACCTGCCCTTTGACCTTGACGGAAGCGATCCTACACTGGAACTTGCGGTGGGGAGAATGACGGGATGGGACATTCAGGATACGTCCTCGTTGCTTGCCCGATCGTTCTTCTACGACGACATCGTTGATTCTTACCCCGGACATTCCGGGTCGTTCAAGGAAAGTGCAATGAGCACACATGGATCGGTCATACCTGTGGGAGCTGCCGAGACCGTTGTGAGAAAGATAGAGTCAGCTTGTTCCCAGGCCGGTTTTTCCGTGGACGCCGATCATAATTTCGCCATGTCCGATTCCAAGATCTCGGCCCCCTTCTATGAGACGTCCAATTTCATCTTCGAGTGTGCCCACGGCCATTATTACTGGTTCGTCCCTCCGGGATACAAGGATACCAGTGCCGGAGGTGGTTTCACCGTTACCAATGTCAAGGAGATGGATTTCGGACCGGGGGTATTGTTCGCTTCTTCCTGCGTGACCGGCAAGATCGACGGGATACCCCTTTACAATGCCCTATCCCAGTCCTTCATTCATTCGGGGCTGAACACCTACATCGGAGCTTCCAGGCTCTCATGGGGTTCCCTTGTCCCGAGTCCGATGTCCTCTCCTTCCGGGGAAGCCCTTGGAGGATATGTCGGGTTGCTGTTCTATGGATATCTGACGGGATATGTCTATGACCGTGATGGGGGTCTGAGGTCCGAAGGTGTGGGTGACCTTTCCGTTGGTGCGGCCCTCATGTGTGCGAAGAACGACTTTGTTGCGGAGGAAGGCACCGATGGAGGAGGACCAACGGATGATACCGTCGAGGAGTTCAACCTTCACGGGGACCCCGCCTTCAACCCATACGAACCCAATCATGAGGGCTGATGCCGGGGAACCTCCGGGGTGAGGGGCAAGAGGAAGGCCCTGACCCCACCCCTCAATGATGCAGCCCCGGTTGTTCGCTTTCCACTATCTTTCATTCATCGGATGAGAGATCACCCGTTGATACGCCCCCGGGCCTGATAGGAAAAAAAGCGCTAGCGTCACAATTCATCTATCATCATGTGCACTTTCTTATCTGAAAGCAGAACCACCTTGGAAGGCGCCATCTCGCCTACTACCTCATATCCGGTCAATTCCGACATCTTTCCCGCGAACTCACGGATCCTTTCTATTGTGGGCATGTTCTCCCGTTCCAGCCTCTCCCTGGAATATCCCACGTGAACGTATCCCTTCGGCTCTATGAAGTTGGGCTCTGCGATCATATCCAAAGAAGCATACTCCTCCTCGTATCCAACGTTCAAACCCTCCACAAGCGTATGCCTGCACACGGTCCTCGTTCCCAGCGACGGAAGCAGTTCCAGAGTCTCCATTATCCTGCTCCAACCATCCTTTATCTTGGGAAGGCAGATCTTTTTATATATCTCCTCGTTGGGAGCGTCCACAGACACATACAGCTGGGTTGGCAACTTCTCAAGGTCCCTCAACACGTCGGGTGTTGTTCCATTGGTCACCAGAAACGTGGAAAAGCCCCTCCGCTTGTATTCGCCGATCAACTCCCCCAGGTACGGATAGAGCGTCGGCTCCCCGGTCAAGGATATCGCCACCTGGTTCGGGTTCCTTGCCTCCTCCCACATCTTCAGGTCGCACCTCTCATCTCCCTTGAAACCTGACACCAGCTTCCTCTGCGCCTCTATCGAACCATCGACTATTGAAACGGGGTCGTCCCAATCAACGTTCACATCGTCCTTGCCCTGATAGCGCCAGCAGTACACGCACTTATGGTTGCACGAGTTCGCGACGGGGGTCATCTGCAGACATCTGTGGCTGTTTATCCCGAAGAACTCCTGCTTGTAGCAGACCCGCCTGTTTATAAGAGATTCCCTCAGCCAGTGACAGGTCTTGACGGCTGAATGGCCCCCCACCACGGCGTACCCCTGCTTCTCGAACATGGCCTTCAGATCATCATCCATAACCGTGCCCCCTTCAGAACAACCCCACAGCCTTTCCATCCACAACGTCCATCTTCATCGCCGCAGGTTTCCTGGGCAGTCCCGGCATGGTCATGATCGTCCCCGTTATCGGAACCACGAAACCCGCACCCGCGGATAGCCTCACATCTGAAACCGTTATCTTGAAATCGGTGGGCGCACCCAGTAATTTCGCATTGTCCGAGAAGGAGTACGGGGTCTTGGCCATGCAGACGGGAAGCCGATCCATGCCTATCCTCCTGCACTTCTCCATCTTCTTCAGCGCCGGAACGGAGTACTCCACCTTGCAGGCCCCATACACTTTCCTGCAGACCGCCTCTATTGCCTCCTTCATCGGAGCATCGTCCGGGTACAATACGCCAAAACAACATGGCATATCCTCAATCGCCTTCTTGACCAGCGTGGCAACCTCAAGCGCACCCGCACCCCCATTGGCGTGGTGGTCGCTCACTGCCGCGGGTACCGATAGGCCCTTACATATCTCCATCACCCTGACGATCTCCGCATCGGTATCCGTCTCGAAACGGTTGATCGCCACCACAACAGGTATCCCATAAAGCCTGATGATCCCAAGGTGCCTCTTGAGGTTCTCCGCACCCATCTCCAGAGCCTCCAGGTTCTCCTCCGTCACCCTGTCCAGCGCCACACCCCCATGCATCTTGAGGGACCTGGTGGTCACCACCATCACCGCTGCCGAGGGGGACAATCCGGTCTCCCTGCAGAAGATATCGAAGAACTTCTCGGCTCCAAGGTCCGACCCGAAGCCCGCCTCGGTCACGAAATAGTCGGAAAGATGCAACCCCATCTTCGTAGAAAGGTAAGATGACGTCCCGTGGGCGATGTTCGCGAAAGGCCCCCCGTGTACGAGTGCGGGGCCCCCCTCGATCGTCTGGACCAGATTGGGCTGGAGCGCATCCTTCAGGAGCAGCGCCATTGCGCCCACCGCCCCGATCTGGCCCGCGGTCACGGGCTCCTTCCGTATATTATAGGCCACAATAACCCGTGAAAGCCTCTCCTTCAGGTCCTCCATGCCGGTCGCAAGACACAATATCGCCATTATCTCACTGGCGGCGGTGATGTCGAAACGCTCCTCCTGCGGGACGCCGCTTTTCACCCCCCCCAAACCGATCACCATCGATCTAAGCGACCTGTCGTTCATGTCTATCGCCCGGTGCCACTCCACCCTCCTCGGCTCTATCTCAAGCTCGTTCCCGTGGTGCATGTGGTTGTTGATCATCGCAGCGAGCAGATTATGTGCCGCCGATATCGCATGCATGTCCCCTGTGAAATGGAGGTTGATATCCTCCATCGGCAGGACCTGGGAATGACCGCCGCCAGCCGCACCTCCTTTTATCCCGAAAACCGGCCCCATCGACGGCTCCCTGATGCCCAACATCGCCTTGTGCCCCTGCAGGACAAGGGCCTGGGTCAGGCCGATGGTCATCGTCGTCTTCCCCTCGCCTGCGGGGGTCGGACTGGTGGTGGTGACAAGTATCAATTTGCCCATCTCGAACTTCGATATCCGATCCAGCGTAGACAGCTTTATCTTCGCCTTGTGTCCGCCGTATATATTATACTCACCGGGCTTCAGTCCTGCCCTCTGGGCGATCCTCTCGATTGGCTCCAGGCGTGCCCTCTGTGCAATCTCGATATCGCTCATCATGACATGGTGATGCACGGCCTCGAATAAAAAGGATATCACGGTATCAAATTGAAAAAATGTTCGATATTTTATCAGAAACACATTCCACGGTAGTTACATTTATTTCATATATGGTATATTGAGGGTAGTACATTAGATCTCTGATCGATCAAATAAAAACACATTGCGGGGAATTTAGTTGATACTTCCAAAGGGCACTATCGAATATCAGAAGGACGGTGGGGATGAGGCGATCAAGGCGATCATGGACGATATCACAGGAACCAAGGTGACCGGATATCTTCTTATCCTTGGAATATTGTTGGATGATGATGGCTCCGAGCAGAAGATCACGGGTCAGATGGTCTTCAAGGAAGGGGGGCCCATCCTCTGTGAAACCACACTTGAGGGAAATGCCAACAAAGGGAAAAAAGGCGTTTTCCCCCTCCTCAAGGCCATGGCCGGCACGGGCAACAAGATCGAGCTTCACACCAAGATCGATGTCGCCCCGCCGATGGCATTCTTCAAGGAGTGCCGCATCGCCGAGAAGGATGTCAACCTGGATGTCTTCGTGAAGGCGATGCAGGAGGAGGCCGAGAATAGAATGAGAATGGAGGAGGAGGAGAGGCTTAAGCAGGAGAGAAAAATAAAGATCACAGAAGAGGTCAACGGATGGATAGAAAAGGGCTACATCCTGAAGGATGTCAAGAAGAAGCTTGAGATGGATCTCTCGGAGCTGGATGGGTGGTTCGGCACCATCAGTGCGAATATCAACAGGATCGAGGAGATAAAAGCGTGGATAGAGCCGCTTACGGACAAGGAGCTGAAGAGCCTCAAAAAGGAGATCGAAAAATCCCTTGCCTCACCGGATAAAATTGAGGAGATAGAAAAGCACGCCTCCGAATTGAAGAAGGTGTATGAGGGCATCAGCGAGAAGAGGGGTGAGATGGAGAAATGGTCCAAACTCTGGAAAGAGGAGGGGTACAATACCGCCCGGATCGAGGAGGCCCTTTCCGGTGATGTCGATACGGCCTGGAACGACCTCACCGAGTTCATGGATGAGATCCAGCAGCTGAAGGACATGGGAGAGGAGATCGGGAAGATCGCGGCCCTGGAGGGCACCCCGGCATTCCAGACGGAACTGGACGATATAATGGCCATATCGAAGGACCCCAACCAGATCAACGTCCTGAGGGAGAAGGTGGATACGCTCAAGGCGACAATTGAGAAAGAGAAAAAACAGAAAGATGAGCTTTTCGAACAGGCCCTGGAGTGGAAAGAAAAAGGATTATCCATCAACGCACTGCTTTCATTGAAGGCTGAGAGGCTGGATAGGGTGATATCCGGGTTCAACACCTTCAAGGAGAACGGCCAGAGGGTCCTGGACATGAGGCAGGATCTGGAAGATATGGACAGAAGGGACATACCCGACCGTGTCGACGAATTGAAAGGGGAGCTCAACGACCCATCCTCAATAGCGGATTACGAGGCCAGATTCGCCGAATTAAAGACCGCTATCGAGGATTTCGGCAATCAGAGAGAGGATCTGAATGTCCGGATCGAGACCCTGAGGGCGAAAAATATCATAACCACTTCCATCGATGAGAAATTGGACCTGCCTATCCCCGAGCTTCAGTCCGCACTGGAGGCCCTGAACGGAAAGGTCGAGGAACTCGGGCTGCTGGCGACAGAGATCGATCAGATGGATCAGAGATGGATGGACGGGGAGTTCGCGGCGCTGGACCCCCTCCTGAAGGATCCGGATCGGATCAAAGAGCTGAAAAAGGAGATCTCAAAGCTGAGGAAGACCATCTCGGACAGGGAGGAGAGGCGGGGATTCATAAGGATGGAGATGGAGAACTGGAAAGGGGAGGGGTTCTCCGCAGCCGATCTGGAAGCGGCGATCACCGAGGATCTCAACACATTCACCGAAGCCTACAACGGCCTCAAATCCAGGATCGACGAGTGCAAGTGCGCTATCGCCAAATTGGACTCTTTGGAGCTTCGGTTCTTCCAGGTCCAGGGCGAGGAGTTAAAGGCCCGGATGAAGGACCACGAGCAGCTTCCAAAGGCAATAGAGGAGCTGGAGGAGCTTGAAAATAAGGTCACACAGGACCGGGAGGCGAGATCGAAGTTCATGGAGAAACTGGACGGCCTGGCAGCAGATGGCTGGGGGGTCAATACAGGACAGGAGGTGCTCCACAGGATCCCGGCCGACCTGGAAGGAGGGATATCCGCATTCGAGGAGAATATCAAGGGCATCGAGGAGGCGATGGCCGATATTGCCGGGTGGGACGCACTGGAATCCAAGGGGATCAAGGAGGAGCTGGACGAGCTGAATGCGGTGATCAAGGATATCGACCTTATCGAGGAATCACTGGCCAAGCATGGGGAACTGAAACAGACCATCGAAACCAACACCCAAAAGAGAAAGGAGATGATGGACCTCCTCTCGGAATGGGAGGAGAAAGGGTACATGATCGATGATGTGAAGAAGTTCTCACAGGAGAGGATCGAGACCTTCTCGGAGTCATTCGAGGCGCTGAAGGAGAGGGTCACCAAACTGGAGGGGTTCCAGCAGACCTTTGATTCACTGGATACAAAACATTTTCAGCAGGAGGCAGGGGATCTCGAGGAGAAGCTGAACGACCCCAACCTCCTTGATGAGATAGAAAAAGGAATGGAGGAGCTTCTCAAAAAGGTGGAGGAGGACAGGAGGAGACGGAAGGAGTACATCGAGAGGATCGATAAACTGGTCGAGGAGGGGTTCATGGGCGCCCGGAAACTGGCCGAGATCATGAAGGAGGACCTCTCCATCGTCGAGCTGGAGTTCAAGAACTTCGAAAAAGAGGTGGAGATGCTCCGGAAATACATGGAATCCACGGGATATCAGTCTCCCGGAGGCTCATCACCGGTCGAGAAGAAGAAGGTCCGCGCAAAGAAGGGAGGGAAGGTCGAAGCGCCCTCGGGCATGAAGCTGATCGAGAGGTTCACCTTCGAGAACTTCGTCGTCGGTAGCTCCAACAGGTTCGCGATAAAGGCGGCGGAAGCGGTAGCGGACCATCCCGCCGACGCATATAATCCACTGTTCATCTACGGCGGGTCCGGGCTGGGAAAGACCCATCTGATCAACTCCATAGGGAACAAGATCAGTGCGGGAAAGAAGAAGCTTCACGTGGTTTACACCACCACCGAGAAGTTCATCAACGACCTGATCAACGCGGTCTCTGAC
>JAUVLN010000121.1 GCA_030600725.1 Thermoplasmatota archaeon
CGCCCTTATCGTTCAGAGATGAGGGGAGGATTATCTCCGCCGAGCCGAACTTGAGAAGCTCCGATATCAGCCCCTGGAAGGAGGATGTGTCGGGGATCTGCGTGGCGAGGAAATCCCCTGTTGTGATATCCAGGTGTGCGACGCCGTATGACGCTCTGGGAAGGACCACCTTCTTCTGGGAGAGCCCCTTATCCTCCACCAACGGCTCATCCATCTCGCCCTCCGATACGGATCTGATGATGGATGAGAGGAAGGTGTTTCCGCTTTCCTGGGTGGAGCTGTCGGCGATGAGGGTGCCCGGTGTTACGATCCTCACCACCTCCCTCTTGACGATGCCCTTGGCCTTTCTTGGGTCCTCGACCTGTTCTGCGATGGCGACGCGGTATCCTTTCTTGACCAATCTGGGAAGGTAGTTATCGAGGGCGTGATAGGGGATCCCGGCAAGCGGGATCTTGCCTCCGTATGGGCCCTTGTCCCTTGCGGTGAGGGTAATATCAAGCTCTCTTGCGCCCACCTCCGCGTCCTCGAAGAACATCTCGTAGAAGTCCCCCATGCGGTAGAACAGCAGACAGTCTGGATGCGACTTCTTGATGGACAGGTACTGTCTCATGAGGGGGGTTGGATCCTTCTCCACTTTATCCGGCAAGCGCTCGACCTTCCAGGGGATATGTGAAATCCGCCTTTTACCATTTATCCCTTTGTTCAAAGAAAATACCAGAATCAAATACATGCATGGTTACTGCAAAGCTTTTATGTTCGGACGATTCTACACTCAACCCCCAATAACCGATCCCCTGGTGATGTAGGATGAGAAGTGTAATCAAAGCCCTGATCGGCATTATGATCATAGCCCTGCTCACGTTCACCGTCCTACCCAAAGGGGGGGACTCGGAGAATATCGCCGTTTCCACACAGGAGGCGCCTCCGGATATCGTCATCGACGTCCCCCTATCCGAGCCCACACTCTCAACCCAGTATATCAATGGGAAAGCCTGGGGGCGTATAGACCTTGAGGGCTCCCTGACCTCGATGACGCAGGGAGGCCCCGCCCTCCCGAGGATATCCTATCCCATGAAGGTGCCCTACGAGATCGAGGACCTGAGGGTCGTTAGGGCCGATCCCGTCGAGTTCATCCTCGATCATCCCCTTCCGCCCTCCCCCGCACTGGTTCCATTCACAGAGGAGTATATCTCCTTGGACCAAACGACCCCTCTCGAGGTCGATCGGGCGCAGTACCTCACCAATGTCGTAACCCCTAAAGACCCCCTATCATGGGCCCACATGGGATACGGCTGGGATACGGGAGAGAAGCTGTCGCACTATTCCATATCCATCACACCCTTCGATTACAGGCCGCTCTCGGGTGAGCTGACCTTCTATAGAGATATCAGCCTGGAAATTGTGGTCAAGAAGGAAGAGGGGGTAAGGGCGATGGTCAGGGCTGTGGATCCACCCGACTCCCTCGAGGAGGGGACGGAGCTTCTGATAGTGGCCCCCTCCAGCTACCTGGATGACATACGGCCATACACCGAATGGAACCGGGAGAAGGGGATTATCACCACGGCCGTTTCCATGCAGACCGTTGATTCCACCTATCCCACCATGGACGACCCCTCCTCGTTATGGCAATATATCCGGGATTCGTACTTCGGGGACGGGAAGTCGCTCAAGTTCGTCACGCTCATCGGCGAGGTGAACCAGGTGCCCACAAGGGTCGTAAAAGATACCCGTCCCTATGTGGAAGCAGGTGAGCCGGACCATCACGCTGCCGACACCTATTTCGGATGCCTCGACGGAACCTACCAGAACTGGGATAGTGACAAGGACGGCGTCTGGGGGGAACAGAGGGATATCCTTGACTACACCCAGGAGGTGTACGTCAGCAGGGTGCCCGTGAACACGGAGAGCGAAGCGGGAGGATGGGCCCAGAAGGTTGTGAAATACGAGAAGAACCCCAACACCGGGTCATGGGCCGGGAAAGCCGGCCTCTTCGGCGCGAATACCCACAAGGTCAATGATGGTCCCGATCAGTGTGAATACCTGTGGACCAAGTATCTGAACGGCGTGTATCCGACAAAAGCCCCATACTATAGTGCAAGCACGACGCAGCAGTCGGTGGGCGCCACGATCCTCTCCTACAACAACATCAATTCCGCCTTCAATGACGGCCTGGGCATCGTCGTCTACATGGGTCATGGTCATTATGCAGTTTGGACAGAGGGAACTCACGAGGGCCCCTCCAGCTACATATTCACCACCAGCACCGCCAGGTCCCTTTCCCAATCGCCAAAGCTTCCCCTGATCACGGCCATGTCGTGTGAGACGAACTGGTTTGACTACACCTCCTTCGAATCCATCTCCGAGGAGTTCGTGGAGAATGCGAACGGGGGGGCAATAGGATACATTGGGGCCATCAGGACGACGGAGGGAGGGATTTACAGGGACTATTACCCCGGAGCACCCGCGATACAGGAGGACGTTCTCAGGATGATCGCGCAGGGCAAGAGGTCCATAGCCGAGATAATGGCGGGCGCGAAGGAGCACTACTACGAATCTTTTGGGAACTACTTCTTCGGTTCCGGTGATGATGGCATCACCTACAGCGTCTGGATGGAGCACATGGTGCTCGGACCCGCCGAGGTGGAGATATGGACCGACGCTCCAAAAAGCCTTCAGGTAGGGTTCGATTTCGATAACGACTACTACACCAACTTCACGGTCGAGGTCAAGGACGGTACGGGGGCTCCGGTGAATAACGCCAGGGTGTGCATATACTCGACAACCCTGAAGGACCAGGTGGTCGTAACCACAGGCAGCAGCGGCAGGTTGACAATACCTTATGTGATCTCCCAGACCGCTGTGGGGACGATCACCGTTACCAAGATGGGATATAAGCCGTTCCAATCAGAAGTTGTGCTCAGGGATTCAACACCTCCCGTGACCGAGATGGATGCGAAGATGCCATATCCCAACGGCATGGATGGATGGCACCTTATGGACCCGGAGATAGAGTTCCGCTCCTCCGAGCCGTCCGACATCCATTACAGGATAAACGACGGCTACACGCACTCGTATACGGGGGAAGTAAAACTCTTTCAAGGGGTCAACGATATCGACTACTGGTCCGTGGACTCCTCCGAGAACGTCGAGGATGTCAGGTCGGTACTGATCAAACTGGATGACGAGGTCCCCAAAGCCGAGGTTCACATGACGCCGGAAGAGCCGGACGGGTTCTACGGATGGCACATCACCTCACCTGCGATAGAGGCCTCCCTTGAAGTGTCAGCCGGCTCGGATCAGAGGGTGGAGTACTGGTACAAGGGCGGCGATAAGCTGCCCTACGAATGTCCGATCGTTGTGGAAGACGGCGAACAGGAGATACACATCCAGGCATCGGATGATGCCGGGAACAGGGATGTCGAATACGTTTTCCAACTCATGGTCGACACGTCATGTCCGTCAACCAGGGTATCCACGAACGGGGTCTCCCCCAATGAGAACGGTTGGTACGATCAACCCTTCGAGGTCACCATGAGGTCCGACGACTCCACGGCGGACATCCGATACCGATGGAACGATGATGGGGTCGAGATGAACTACAACGGCGCGATCACACCCGAATACGGGAACAATACCCTATACTACCACTCCGTGGACAGGGCGGGGAATGTGGAAGAGGAGGGTTACATGGAGTTCGCATACGATCCGGATGCGCCCATCATCAAGCATACGGCCTTTCCCGCCAAACCGGATGGGTATGACGGATGGTATACGACCGTCCCAAGGATGTCGCTTTCCGTGGAGAATGAGATGTACGGGAAGACGATATTCTACAGGATAGAGGATGGGGGGTGGATGACCTATATCTCCCCGATCGTGATGTCGGAAGGGAAGACGACGCTTCTGGCCTACGCCGTTGATGATGCGGGCAACAGGTGCCCCGAGATCATGCTGGAGTTCAAGGTGGACACGGGGATCGAGAACACCCGGTACAAGGTTGATGGGCTCATGGGCAACGGATGGTACAAGGAGGTGCCCACAATAACGCTCACCGGGGAGCCGGGCGCGACGATATATTACAGCTGGAACGATAGAGGGTATGAACGATATATGGGTGCCCTGTTCCCGCCCGAGTGCGAGGGCATGTTCACCCTCTCCTTCTACTGTATTGACGATGCGGGCAACAGGGAGCCGGAAAGGGCCATTGCCGTAAACGTGGACGCTTCGGCCCCCGAGGCGGTGATGACCTACAGGATAAACGATAACTGGGTCAATTTCAACCTATCGGGATCCACCGACGGTATGGGTGTGAAGTACTATTTCATAGATTTCGGCGACGGTACCGATTCCGGATGGGTAAATACGCCGTTGATACAGCATCAATATCAGGAGAAGGGCGATTACACGGTGCAGGTCAAGGTCAAGGATGATGCCGGCCATGAGAGCGACGTACTGGAATATACCATCCCTCTTTCAGGCGGTAAGGAGATCACCCTCCTGCTCATGGTCCTGGTCCTGGTTGTCGTCGGTTCTGTCGGGGCGATAGTCCTCATTGCGGTCTACAAGCACAGGCATTCAAAACCGCACAGGCTCCACTTCCCCCACCCTCATATGCCGCATCCGCATCTGCCCCACCCCCATATGCCGCATCCGCACATGCTTCATCCTCATCACCCCGCCCCAAAGCCCCCATTTCCCCCCCAAACCGCGGTACCGAATGTAGAACAGGTTGGCGGATCGGGGAAAGTGGATGCCCCGGTTAAGCAGCCGGTCCCACCCGCCCCACACCCTGCGGTGAGGCCGGCAGGCTCCATCGGCCCCGATCAGACCTACCAGCCCCCTCCTCCTCCGCAGCCTCCGCAGAAGCCCCGACCTTAGGTTATTCATAAACCTCGTCGAAGTAATCCTCATCCGGCCCGGGGAAGCTCCACCTCTTTCGCAGTTTCAGATATCTGCCGAAGTTCCATACCTTCCTCAAACCCTTGCCCTTTTTCCCGTTGAGCGTATCCAGCACCTCCCGGGCGCCGTGGATGAAGAGCATCTCCTTCTTCGCCTTGGTAATGCCGAAATCAAGTGTTTTGATGTCCCCTGTTGGAACGTCAAACAGCCGGCACCTTCTCGTGGGGTAGTTCATGAGGGACATCGAGCTCTGACCGTGTCTCATCGTGTCGAAGATGGCCAGGCCGAAATGGAACAGGTCCTTCGTATCGTGGCTGGGGGACGGGGACGATGTCAGGTTGATCCCCAGGGTGGGCCACCTTGCCTTCTTAACATCCTCCCTGTCAAAGATCTCCAAGGGGAGGTTGGCAGCGAATGCCCCATCCACTATCATCGCATTGTTAAGTTTATATGGCTGGAAGAAGAAGGGAACGGATACGGACATCCTGACCGCAGCTGCCACGGGGAAGCTGTGAGGACGCAGGTTTCCATATCTCTCCAGTTTGAGATCCTCGGGCATGCGGAGCTCCGTGGCGTGGGTGACATCGGAGGCGATGATCTCCAGCCTGGGGCCGTCCCTGTTGTTGAGCGGTGCGAGCATCCCTACACCATCCCGTGGGAGCGTTCCAAACGTGGAGGCGTTCTTCTCGGAAAGCATCTTCTCGAGCCAGGCCTGGAGCTTGTACCCCTCGTACATCCCGTACGACATCGATACGGCAACAATCAGGGCAAGCCTGGGAAGCCTCCTGTCCCAGTTGCCGTCCCGAAACTCCCTGAAATCCAGGTTGAACAGCTCTTCGACGATCTCGTATATGTCGTATCCCGAGGCCATAAGTGCGGCCAGAATGGCTCCCGCGGAGTTACCTGCCAGACGCTTGAACCTGATCCCCAGCTGATCCAGGGCCCACAGGGCTCCAAAGTGGGCCACCCCTTTTGCTCCCCCGCCCGATAGGACCAGGTCGCAAACGTTATCCTCCTCGTCGTGGGACAGCTGGAACCTGGGGTTCCATCGGAGTTTCAGCAGGTCGTCCTCGATCCGGGAAAGCCTTTCCTCGCCCCTTCTGGAGAACGGTTCCAATCCAATCAGCTCCTGTTATCTATTGATAGGGCACGGCCCTGATTATCTTCAATACCAGAAGGGACCCATCCTCCTGTGAACCCAATACGAGTTCGTCATTTGCAGCAAGGCCCATGCTCCTGAACCATTTGGTAAGGCCACCGCCGATCCTTACACCGCCCGTATTGGATATCATGCATTTTGATTCCAGGGAGGCGTCCTTGCGGATCCATATCTTGATCGCCCCCTCACTCAGGAGGTGGCCCTTATCCTTGGGGATATACAGGAAACCCTGGCGGACCGACGTTGTCGAGATCGGAGATGTAACGATCCTCTCGTCGGGGATCCCCGAATCCTTGGTGATGATCTCCTCCACCATCTGGAGCATGGGTTCTATCCTCGGGATCGTGGGTGTATCCTTCCCTGCGATCTTGGCCTTCACACCGGCATCCAGATCGCCGGAGAGAAGGGGAATTATGCTCACACTGTTGGAGGGGAACTCCACCTTGACCACATCCACTGTTCTGGGATCAAGCAGGTAAAGATACCTGTACTGCGCATCCTCCTCCTCTATCTTCTTCAGGTTCTTCTTCATCGATTCGTGCTGACGCCCACCGAAGGAGCTTCTCCCGCGCAGGCTCATGGTACGAACCC
>JAUVLN010000151.1 GCA_030600725.1 Thermoplasmatota archaeon
ATTGAATATGAGGTATATCTGGATAAGACACCTCCGGAGATCGTCTCTATAAACCCCCCGTCGAACTCTCATGTTTCAAATCCGATCCAGGTCATCACGGGGGAAGCTTACGATGACATCGACGTTTCCCGGGTCATGGGCAGGTTCGAGGGTGGAACGTTCCAGGACCTTGAGGGTATCAACATCTGGAAATGGGTTGTGACTCTGGAATCGGGGATAAATGTGCTCGAGATCCAGGCATCGGATACCGTTGGGAACGTGAAGTTGATACAGCTTGTCTACCTCCTTGACATGGTTGAGAACGTGGACATAACCCCCCCAACGGTGACCATATCCAAACCCGTTAACAATACGATATACAACAAGGAGGGGATCGTGAACTTCGAGGGGACGGCATATGATGATTGGGAGCTATCATCCGTGGAGGCCCGTATCGACGGCGGAGACTGGATCCTGCTTGAGGGGGGGTCTTTGTGGCATGTCGCCTTCAATGTCACATCCGGAAACCACAAGGTGGAGGTAAAGGGGGTTGATTCATCAGGGAACGTAGGTTACACATACATCGTGATCAGGGTGATCCTACCTGCCGATAATGGTTCGGACAGGGATGGTTCATCCTTTTCTCTACCCCTTGTTATATTGATCATCTTCGTTCTCCTCCTTGCCGTTGTATTCGGTTTCCTTCTGTATAATAACCGGAAGCTGAGGAGGACCTACAATGAGATGGAGGGCGATTACGACGAAACAGTAGTTTCGTCTTACCCTCGCGGAAGTGTCCGCTCGGATCACTACGAATCAAGAGATTCGTCTTACCCTCGCCGAAGTGTCGGCTCAGGAGGTGTCCACTCAGATCATTACGAATCCAGAGATTCGTATAACCCTCGCCGAAGTGTCGGCTCGGATGAAGAGGAGACGAGGGCATCGCATCGTGGAGGCATGCGGCCCGAGAAGGAGAGGGGCGGGTCGAGAAGGGGGATGCCGATGACCAGGGCAAGGGAACGGCCGAGGGGTTGGGATCAAGGCCGTCAAAGGTGAATGGCCGTCCCGTGCAACCGCCAGGATGAATGATCGGTCCACCGCCATAGGTTATGGACGGGACCATCCATTCGATTATATATCAGTTCAATAATCCCCAACTGTCCTCAAATCACAAGGTGTCTCGTATGGTCAGGGAATGGAAACAGATAGCCGATGTACTCCGGGAGGACTGTGAGGGATCACAGGTAGAGCTCAGGGGATGGATATACAGGACGAGGGGAAGCAACAAGATGCTTTTCCTCGTTTTGAGGGATTCAAGTGGAATAATCCAGTGTGTCGGATCCAGAAACGACCTCGGGGACGGGGTATTCGACCTGGCCAGATCCCTGATGGTGGAGTCCTCCGTTATAGTAAAAGGGAGGATATCCCCCGATTCCAGGGCCCCGGGTGGATTCGAGGTCCAGGTGAATGGTATGGAGGTTGTATCCCCCGCTGAGCCGTTCCCCATCACGAAGGACCAGAGCGAGGAGTATCTTCGGGATATGAGGCATCTATGGATCCGATCCAGGAAACTGACCTCAATAATGAGGATCCGGTCAACCCTCACCGGTGCCATCCATGACTTCTTCCGGGGAATGGGTTTTCACGAGTTCACACCCCCTATATTCACCCCGAACTCATGTGAGGGGGGCTCGACCCTCTTCGAGGTGAATTACTATGATAGGAAGATCTATCTAACACAGTCGTGGCAGCTGTATGCCGAGGCGGCGGTGTTCGCACTTGAGAGGATCTACGATGTCTCTCCCACATTCAGGGCCGAGAGGTCCAAGACATCAAGGCATCTATCGGAGTTCTGGATGGCGGAGATGGAGTCCGCCTGGATGACCTACATGGAAGTGATCGAGATCGCACAGGAGGAGATCAAGTTCATAATCGGTCGGATACTCGAGAGGAACCCGAAGGACCTGGAGATCCTGGATGTGGATCAGGAGAGGCTCCGATCCTACCTTGAAAAGGATTGGAGTGTGATAACATATACCGAGGCCCTTGACATACTGAAGGATAAGGGTGGAATGGAGATCGAGTGGGGCAAGGACCTGAGGACGATCGAGGAGGATAGGCTGATGGAGTTCTTCGATGCTCCGCTCACGGTCATACAGTACCCCAAGGAGGCCATGGCCTTTTATAAGCCCTTGGAGGGCCAGGCTGTCGATGCCCCCGGGCCAGTTGCGAAATGCTTCGATATGCTTGCACCCAACGGTTACGGTGAGATAGTGGGAGGCTCCGAGAGGGAGACCGATATCGAAGCCCTCATGGGATCGCTGAGGAAGGAGGGAGAGGATCCGAAGAACTACGAATGGTACATGGACCTGAGAAGGTACGGGTCCGTCCCGCACTCCGGCTACGGCCTGGGAGTGGAGCGGCTCCTGGCTTGGATATGCGCCCTCGACAACATCAAGGATGCGATACCGTTCCCCAGGACACTGAAGAGGACCAACCCCTGAGGGCGATGAAACCTTGTGACAATGGGGGAAAATCAATAAATCATATAACCTACAAATACCATGATGACATCGGAGTGAGATATAAACCAAAGGAAGTGTTAGGAGATGCGGCCCTCCAGTTCAATCAAGTTAATGGTGATCTGCCTTGCATTTGTCCTCCTGCCGGCCCAGCTTTCCGCCGGGGACGGAGAGGCTGCTGCAGATGGCCGGATGTTGTCGGAACCACCGACGAGAACGATCTTTGATGAGAGCGAGAGCAATAACGATTGGAACAACGCCGATGATCTCCCAACGGGTTCTCCAACGTCATATGAACTACATGGTAATATGTCCAGTTCCACAGATGAAGATTATTTCAAGATATATCTGAACGGAGGAGCAGGTCCTGTCGACATGTTCACAATCTCGTTTAATTGGTTTAACACATCGAGCGATGATGATGGGATTATTGTTTGGCTTTCAGCATTTGACCCATACACAGGGGTGGAGAACGTCATAAATGTAAATCTATACGATGAGGACGGTTCTTGGTGGAATTCCCTGAGCTTTCATGCATCTTATACCGGCGATTATGGATTCCGCTTTGAGCCGAGAAATATCACCCTTGGAAACAGGAATATCAGGGGGAATATAGAATACAATTTCACAATAAGTATCTCATCTACGACGCCCAGGGATAACACTAATGATCAGGGTAGTTCTCAAACGCTTTCACCGGGGAGAGGCACCATAAACACGGATGTAAGCGTATTCTACGACATGATGGATTGGTATTCTCTGTCAGCTCCGGATCCACTGCATCCGACCAGATTGGACCTGACAGTTACCTTGAACAGCCCATATCCGGATTCTAATATTGGCTCAACATATCATGGAGTAGAACTTGATGTTCTGGTCTTGTATAATAGTAGATCCGATCCGGAGAATTTCCAGACAGACACCTATCGAATATCTGTAGGTACGGTCCTTCAAACACACGCTAACTGCGACCCCTCTCCAAAGGGAATATTCATTGAGAAGAACTGCACTGAAATGTACATAGGGATCCTGATCAGATCATACGGAATCGATCCCAGTACCCCCCAAGTTAGGTCGTATCTAATAAATAGTGAAGGAAGAACGAACTATGTGCTCGATTACGAATTGGATGCACATATCCCCAACAATCGACCCCAGTTGCTCAACAGCTCGGTAACGCCCGCTGTGGGGACCTCCTCGGATATATTCGAATTCATTGTAACATACAAGGACTTCAATAACCACAGCGCGGAAAGCGTCAACCTGTGGCTGGACGGTCAGTTCTTCAGGAAGATGAGCCCGATGCCGGGTGAGGGGACCGACAATACCAAGGGCATCAGGTATTCGGTCACCGTCCTCGGGTCATCCATAGGAGCGGATATGCCTCATACATTCAATTTCTCCGCAAACGATGAGGAGGATTGGGCGCTGGACCGCGACGTGGGGATCCATATCGGGCCGTTCGTGGATGACAACCAGGCTCCGGTCGCGGTCAGACCACAGGAGGTCGTGGAACTGTACGAGGACCAGGAGGAGCATATTATCGAACTGGACGCTCTGTTCGAGGATCCTGACCCGCTGACGATATTCTCGTACGACCTGATCGATCCCGATGGGAACGAGGTTCAATCGTACAGGACGGATAACCTGACCGCCACGATATTCAACAACGGTTCCGCGACGGAGCTCCAGTGGGCATTGAAAATGGTTCCGGGGGAGGATGTTAGCGGGATATACTATGTTCTGGTGAATGCGACGGACGATGGATACTACTCGAAATCGGCACAGGTGGAGATCAAGTTCGTAATCTCCCCGGAGAACGACGATCCGGTAATGAGATACGTGAAGATCGATTCGGAGAACAACGACCCCGGCGATCTGCTTCGGTTCACCAGGGAGCAGAATGAGAGGGTCGATGTCGCGATCATAGGGGCCGAGGATAAGGACGGGGATGAGATAACATACCACTGGGACATAGACCAATGGCTTGCCGATCCGGCCAAGGGTTACAACTACGACTGGGACGGGGAGACCGGCATAGGGTGGTTCGTCACGACCGACGCCGACGTCGGCACGATGTACACCAGGATAGGGGTGACGGACGGCAATGGTGGAAAGCACGAGGAGGACCTTGAGTTCCGCATCCTCAACGTCAACGATCCGCCATATATCATTGTGCCCGAGTTCAAATCGACGATTGAGGGGGAGAACATCTACATAACCCCGATCGCCGGAGACCTGGATATCGATTCAGGGGATGAGATCGAGTTCAACTACTTTCTGGGAGACCTGGAGAGGTGCTCCCCGGCAAAGGCATTTCAATTCGACCCCGTCACCGGCAGGCTGGTCATCAAGGCGATCTCCGAGAGCATGAACGGCGAATGGGAGATCAATTTCACCGTGGGCGATCTCTGGGGCGAGGTTGCCTGGGGAGTGTGTAAAATACTTATAGAAAATGTGAACGACGCCCCCATAGCTCGTGATATCAGCTATGGAATGGAGGAGGGGAACCTGTCGGTGAACTTCTTCACAAGCGTTGCAGCCGATGAGGATGGCACGGAGGGATTGGAGTATATCTGGGATTTCGGGGACGGCAGTGAAATCGTGTCAGGAGTGGATATGCTCATCGTTAACCACACCTTCAAGAGAGGAGGGGTCTATACGATAATCCTCAAGGTGTTCGATGGCGAGGAGTACTCCGATGAGGTCAATAAGATCGTAAAGGTCATCGAGCCCCCCGCACCCGATGACGGCGATAATGACGGCATTCTGGATGAATGGGAGAGGAAGTACGGATTGGACCCAACCGATCCGTCGGACGCGATCCTTGACTTCGATGAGGATGGTCTTACTAACCTCCAGGAGTTCGAATACTACCAGCTATGGGGCGTGGACCTCAATCCGAGGAATCCGGACTCCGATGGGGACGGATATTACGATGGTGAGGAGGTGAACTCCGGTTTTGACCCAATGGACAGGGAGAGCCACCCCACGCCGGAGATGGAATCAACCAGATTGATGCTGCTCATGCTCGTAGTACTTTTCATGGTGGTGGGCATTATCGCACTTCTTCTGTTTATCGTTCTCAGGATCAGGAACAAACCCAAGGCGGTTGCAGTGGCATCACCGATGATGCCTCAGCTGGGTGTGGGAGATTACCAGGCACTGCCTCAGGGACAGGAACAGGACCTGTCGGGAGCGGAATATTCGGCTCTGCCACCTGCAGAGGGACAGCAGCCCTATTATCAGAACCAGCAGGAGCCGTATCCCCAGGATATGTACTATGATCCGTCCCAGACCCCTGCGGACCAACCGGTCTATGATCCATCCCAGACCCCTGCGGACCAACCGGTCTATGATCCGGAATATGCCCCGCAGGGGCCGGAGGTCCCCCAGTATGCGGATCAGGTTGATCCATCCGGTATGGAT